>CAYMTX010000001.1:0-51507 GCA_964393475.1 uncultured Roseburia sp.
CTGAAGCTGTTCGCTTAACTGGTATTAATTCAAAGAGTATACGAGATGCGGCGACTGGTAAGCAAAAACATGCAGGTGGATTTAAATGGAAATATCAGGATTGATTGTGATGAAAGTGAGGTAAGAAATATTGTGACGGCTAAAATTCAAGAAAGTCAAATAAAAGAAGTTTTGAAGAAAATTATTGATGGCAATATAAATATTCCGGAAAAGGCTAAATGGGATTTGAAGGTGATTATAGAGGCGGAACATGATCCAGAAAAGTTGTTACAAGAGTGCTTGTTATATATGATGTCATATGGTCAATAATTGTCCGAGAGATTTAAAAACTCGCACCACTGGTGCAAGAAATGGAAAAGAATGAAATTTTTTTGAGGGGATGAATTGTTTGCAGACAATACGAAGAATATAGGAAAAGTGGGGAAGTGATATGAATAAAATAAGTGATGGATTAGATGCACTTGATAAGATTTTGGAAATACGAAATTTTTATATAGATAATCAAAAACAAAATATATCAGATGAAATTATGTGGATGTATCAAAATGAGAATAATATTTCTGAACTTCGTAAGTATCTTGCAAATTATTTGCCGATAGATAGAATCCAACAACTTTCAGATTCATCTATACGGGAAATTGTTGAAATAAGAGCAAATTATTTGTATACCTCTATGAAAAAAATGGGTTGCAAGGTAAATACGATTCCATTAAAGGTAATAGTGGAAAGCTTGAAGATAAGTGGAAATTAGCATGATAACCGTAGAAAGGAAAAAGAAACGTAAAAAGAAATATGATTGATTTTAATGATTCTAATACATTTCCTGTTGAATTGAAGGAGTGGGGAAAAGAATTTGAAAACAGATTGCGTCAAAGAATTAATACGGATGGAGTGAGTGAATGGTGGCAAATTGAGCATCAACTACAAGATTTACACATTGAAGATACAGAATTGATTAGAAACTATGTTGATAATAATATGGACAAAGAAGTTGTGTTATGCCATTGTACTCGAATTATTGATGAAACGGAGTATTGGAAACATGGTATTGTAACAGGAGGAGGAAAAAATTCTGTTGCAGAAAAGAGATTAACTTTATTACTACATGATATAGGATTAGATGAAAAGCAAATTGCAGAAATTTTTCGCACATATATTATTATTGGAATCGTGATAAATCTTCAAGAATAGATGCAGTACATTTCTTTATTGACCAGGATCAGGTGTATAGAGACGATCAGCTGAATCACTTTGCAATAAATGTAGGAGGCGAAATATTACGTTGGTCATTAGAATCTATTGACAGAGAACTATATAAAAAAGAACCTTATAAGAGACTATGGATTTTAGGAAGTCCGGCGGTAGTAAAATTTAAAATGAAGCTGCGGGATATACATGAATTACACAGATATAGTTTAATAACAGAAATAGTAAAATATTACATTGTAACGGAAGTATATGGGTATAACTATGAATTTGATTTTACTGGTATGACAATAGGATCGGTTATGCCTGAAAATATACTGTCTATTACGAAAATAAGAAATTATATACAAATGCAAGAGAAGTATCTGGACTATGAAGGATTTTATGAGGAAATAAAACGTAGTAACAAAGAGCTTATTTTGGGTAGTCTTGATCAAGAAAGTTGGTGACGATATGAAAGAAAAAGAACATCAATCTATAGAGTGGAAGGAAAACTGGCAGGATGAATATTTAAAATGGATTTGTGGATATGCGAATGCTTATGGTGGAATAATATACATAGGTACGGATGACGATGGTAATGTTGTGGGTATTGATAATGCAAGAGAATTATTGGAGAAGATTCCAAATAAGATTACAGATACAATGGGAATTATTGTCGATGTAAATTTATTGTATAAAGGTGAATTGGAATATTTGCAGATAATAGTAGATAAATATCCATCTTTAATCAGTTTTCGTGGAAAATATTATTACCGTTCTGGAAGTACCATGCGTGAGATTACTGGAAAGGAATTAGAGAGAACGTTGTTAAAAACGCAGGGACGGACATGGGATGGAGTACCTTTGCCAAAATTATCAGTAGCAGATTTAAAACAGGATGCAATTCAGTTATTTAAAGATAAATCAGTAAAAAGAGGAAGGCTTACCCAAGAAGAAGTAAGTGTGGAAGATAGTATTTTGTTGGATAATTTACATCTTATTGATGAAGATGGATATTTGATAAGAGCAGCAATGCTTGCATTTTATAGGGATCCGGAGAAATGGGTAACTGGTTCTTATATCAAAATCGGATATTTTGGGAAATCAGATTCGGATTTGGTGTATCAGGATGAGATACATGGTCCGCTTATTGAACAGGTAGATAAGACGGTTGACTTGGTTTATACAAAATATATGAAGGCATTGATTGACTATGAGGGAGTGCAGCGAATAGAACAGTTTATGTTTCACAAGGAAGCATTTCGTGAAATTTTGCTGAATGCAATTGTTCATAAAGACTACAGCAGTTGTAATCCGATTCAGATTAGCGTTTATGAGGACAAGATTTACATTTGGAATGATGGTGAAATGCCACCAAATTTAGATACGGCGGACAAATTGTTTATGAAGCATTCATCTAAACCGTATAATCCGAAGCTGGCAAATGTCTTTTTCAAAAGCGGCATGATTGAGGCTTGGGGAAGAGGATTTGAGAAAATTAGGGAAGCTTGTGAAATATATGAGGCTCCATTGCCGGAATATGAGATAAATAAATCTGGTATTATGGTATTGTGTAGGGCTTGTGATAAGTATTTGGAATTATTAAGAGGTGTTGGTCGGCATCATGACCAAAATGGTTATGATATGGTCATGATGATTTTAGAATTTTGTAGAGAAGCAAAGTCTGTTCCAGAAATTATGGATCGATTTGGTTTTGAAAGTAGAACAAGCTTTAGAAGAAAGTATTTAAATGATTTGGTGGGAACAGGGCAGTTAAAAATGACTATGCCCGATAAACCAAAAAGTAAAAATCAAAAATATTATTCATAACCCAAATCATATCCACATCATGACCAATGTGGCTATGATATGGTTATGATTTTTGATAAAAAGTACTTTGCAAATCATCCGAATCCCAGTATAATACCCTTGTGGCAACATTATGGCAACAATAAATCAGTAAGAGAAAATAATATATGTAACTGAGATAAAATATCGGATCAAAAGACACAGAACTTAAATTAAAATGTTTAAGAATACAAATGACGGAGCCGAGTTTGAATAATTTTGATATCTAAGTTGACTCTTTCATACCTAAAAACCCATTGGTTGGGGAAAAAGGAAATTCCTTCAAAAACTTTGAATACCCTAGAAAAATAACGGAGACGGAGTATTATATACCAGTCTCCGTTATTTTTTTAGGCACCTTTCTGCTAATCGTTTATAATATAATGGTTTGATAAAAATAATTAAAATTGAAACAATTATAATTGACTAACTTTGTGTTTGGTGCTAAGATATAAAAAAAGTAGAAGTAGAAGGAGGGTGTATTTGTGGATAAAAAATCAAATGCACAGCAGATAAAAGAATTATATAAAGAGGTTTTAGCGGATAATGAGGAGCATTCCAGAACGGAATTATTTGCATATGCAAGTCAAAAATCTACCGGTCGATATACGGATGGAATGTTGACCGGAGCACTCAGAACATTGGTAACGGATACTGACGATTATATTTGTGTGCGAAGAGGATATTATAAAAAGAAAAGCAGTGCAGAGCGGGTACAAGAGCCAAATTCGGTGGTAGAAGCATATATTGATATTTTTCGGGAAGCATTGAGGAAAAGTAAAAATATTACTTCGAATCCTTTCCAGGTATTACGGATGAGCCAGAATGATTTGAAAAAGTTAGAAGAGATTGAGAACTGTATTAAACATATTTCAGAGACAATAGAAAAAATCGGATAGTGGGAAGAAGATAAGATGACCAGTCAACAGATGATAATGACGATAATATCTGCAATTTGACAGGCAGGATTCAAAAAACAGTATAGTTGATTTTACAAGAGAAATCAGCAGAATACCGATTGTATTTAATGATGATAAGAAAGTATTAAATGCATTGGAACGATTTTATGAAAAATCGGAAGCGGGTATACGAGATGAAGCATTTGTAATTTTGTTAAAGCAGTTATGTATATCGGCACATTTTAATTGCAAGAATTGGAATGATATCAGGTTTACAAAAACGTTATAAGAGATAAGAAGTTAAAGTGTATCTGGAAAAGAGAAAATAAAGAGGTGAAAATCAATGTTATTTTTATGTTATCCAAAATGTTCAACCTGTCAAAAGGCTAAGAAATGGCTTGATGCACACAATATCGAATATACGGAACGGCATATTGCGGAAGCAAATCCGACTTATGACGAATTAAAAGCGTGGTATAATCAGAGTGGACTTCCTTTAAAGAAGTTTTTCAATACCAGCGGATTACTTTATAAAGAAATGCAGTTAAAGGATAAGCTAACATCAATGAGCGAAGTGGAACAGTTAAAATTACTTGCTACGAATGGAATGCTGGTAAAGCGACCTATGGTAATAAATGACGATAAAGTGTTGGTAGGTTTTAGGGAAGCAGAGTGGGAAGCAACACTTTTATGAGCAGAGAATTACCGATAAGAAATGTACGGTAGGTACTGCCTTTATGCGAAATAGCGCAGCATGACATAACGCGCAAGAAAGGAAAGAAATGATTATACAGACAGGAATGCGGACAGATATTCCGGCATTTTATGCAGAATGGTTTGTAAACAGAATAAAGGAAGGCTTTGTCCTAGTCCGTAATCCGTACAATCCGATTCAAGTGACAAGCTACAGTCTTTCACCGGAGGTTGTGGATTTAATTGCTTTTTGCACCAAGAATCCGGCTCCGATGCTGCCGTATATGGAGGTGTTGAAACCATACGGGCAATACTGGTTTGTTACGATTACGCCTTACGGAAAAGAAATAGAGCCGAATGTACCGCCCAAAGAGGCGGTAATGGAAAGTTTTAAAAAGCTGTCGAATATCGTAGGTATAGACAGTATGGGGTGGAGGTATGACCCGGTGTTACTGGATGATAAACATACCATAGAATGGCATATATCGGAATTTGAGAAAATGGCAGCGATACTTTCCGGTTATACACAATCCTGCATTATTAGCTTTATTGACATTTATAAAAAAGTAGAGCGCAATTTTCCGGAGGCAAGAGAAGTATCTTCGGAAGAGAGAATCATTCTCGGAAAGGAATTTATCAGAATTGCCAAGAAATACGGAATGGTATTAAGACCCTGCGCGGAAGGTGCGGAGTTAGCTCCTTTTGGCGCGGACTGCGCAGGTTGTATGACAGTGAATACATTTGAAACGGCACTGCATGCACATCTTGATGTGCTAAAACAGAAGAAAAATCAGCGGAATGGGCAATGTGCATGCCTGCTTGGAGCTGATATAGGTGCATACGATACTTGTGGGCATTTGTGTAAATATTGTTATGCAAATACGAATGCCGGACTTGTCAGGGAAAATATGAAAAATCATAATCCTATGTCCCCGTTTTTGGTTGGTGGTTCTATGCCGGACGATGTCATTCATGAGGCATTGCAGAAAAGCTGGATAGATGGGCAGATGAGGCTGGATATATAAAAGGAAACGTATAACAGAAGGAAGCGTTGCGGAAAATGAAAAATATATTACTGATAGAAGATGACAGGTCATTATCCAATGGCATAAAACTGGCATTACACAATCCGGAATATAACATCATACAGTGTTTTACCTTAAGGGAAGCAAGGCAGAAGGAAGTGAGCAGATTAGAGCTTGCGATTTTGGACATTAATCTGCCGGACGGGAACGGGCTGGACTATCTGCAGGAAGTGAAAAGAAAACATAACATTCCGGTTATACTGCTTACGGCAAACGATTTGGAAACAGATATTGTAACCGGCTTGGAGCTTGGTGCAGACGATTATATTACAAAACCATTCAGTCTGGCCGTCTTGCGAGCGAGAGTAAATGCACGGTTAAGATGTGCCGGAAGAACAGAAAGAGAACAGTCAGATTATGAGACAGAGCGGTTTAGCTTTGATTTTAAGAAAATGGTATTTTCGGTTTGTCACATTCCCGTTGAGTTAAGTAAAACGGAACAGAAGTTGTTACATATGCTGGTGGAAAATAAAGGGTTCACTTTAGAAAGAGGGCAGCTTATTGACCGGATATGGACAGAGGGTGCGGAATATGTGGACGAAAATGCATTGTCGGTGGTTGTGAAACGTCTGCGGGACAAATTAGAAGAGACACCTGCAAAGCCACGATACATCAAAACAGTATACGGAATTGGTTACAAGTGGGAGGAGTGAGAAAAGAATGAACCTGTGGAGTGCAGACCGCATTATGAACCGGCTTGATGCAATGTTAGACCATGCAATTGCAGGGGAAGCAATAGAGGCTTCTTTTGATGAGACAAAGATGTCTGCATTAGAAACGAAGCTGGCAAAATATCTGCTGATGAATCAGCTTGGAAAAGAACAGTTACAAAAGGAAAAAAAGCGTGTAGATGAACTGGTATCAGACATTTCGCATCAGACGAAAACCCCGATAGCAAATTTGTTGTTGTATTCAGAATTGCTTGAGGAAGAGATACAGGATGAGAAAAGCAGGGAGATGCTGCATGCAATTCACGCGCAGGCAGAAAAACTATCCTTTTTGACGCAGTCATTATTAAAAGCCTCCAGATTAGAAAGCGGGACAATTCAGACGGTTCCGGAGAAAAATGAAATTCGCAAACTGCTTGCAAACGTTGTGGCGCAGGCAGAGAAGAAAGCAGACAGGAAAGCAATTGCGATTGAGATGGCAGATACAGAGGCTGTTGCGCTTTTTGACGTGAAGTGGACAGTGGAAGCCGTATATAATATTGTGGACAATGCCATAAAATATACGAATGAAAGTGGAAAAATAAAGCTGACTGTAAGTGAATATTCTTTTTTTGTACGCATTGATATTGAAGATAACGGAAGTGGTATTTCGGAAGAAGATTTACCGAAGATTTTTGGACGATTTTATAAATGCAGTGAGATGAGACAGGAGGAAGGTGTTGGACTTGGATTATATCTGGCAAGAGAAATCATATCGGGACAGGGCGGTTATATCAAAGTCCGATCAAAGCAGGGAGAAGGAAGCGTGTTTTCGGTTTTTCTGGTAGCTGTACAGCCGTAAATCTTTCAAAACTGAAAGATTTGATTTAAAAATAGAAAGATTGTGGAAAGAAGAAGCGTGTATAATCTGTATCATAGAAATATGGTACAGATTTTTTTGACTCTAATAGGAAAGAAAGGATTATCAGATGATTATTTTAGAAACCAAAAATCTTAAAAAGTATTACGGGAGTGGGGATACGCTTGTAAAGGCATTGGACGGTGTGGATTTAAAAGTGGAAAGCGGTGAATTTGTAGCAATTGTGGGAACGTCCGGAAGTGGAAAATCAACACTGTTACATATGCTCGGAGGGTTGGACAGACCGACAGCGGGGGAAGTCCGGGTAGGTGGTAAACCTATTTTTACATTAAAAGATGAGGAGTTGACGATATTCCGAAGAAGAAAAATCGGATTTGTTTTTCAGCAGTATAATTTAATTCCGACTATGAATGTGTATGAAAATATCGTACTTCCGATTGGATTGGATGGTGGAAAGCCGGACGAGGCATATTTGAACCGGATTATTCAGACGCTCGGACTGAAAAGCAAGCTTTATAATCTTTCCGGTCAGTTATCCGGCGGACAACAGCAGAGAGTGGCGATTGCAAGGGCATTGGCGGGAAAACCGGCGATTATTTTAGCGGATGAACCAACAGGAAATTTAGATAGTCGTACCAGTCAGGATGTACTTGGACTTTTGAAGGTTACATGTGAGCAGTTTAAACAGACAATGGTGATGATTACCCATAATGAAGAAATTGCACAGATGGCAGACCGCATTGTGCGGATTGAGGACGGACGAATTGTGGAAAAAGGTGATGGCATGACAACGGAGCGGGCAAAGAGTGCAGAGGAAAGAACAGCAGGTGGTGTAAATGATTAGAGTAGATAATAAAAAGACAATCCGGCATGTTGCAGATGTTTCTTTTCGGGCAGATAAGATGAGAAATCTGTTTGCAGTCATTGCAATCACACTGACAACGGTTTTATTCAGTGGTTTATTCACAATTGCGGGAAGTCTGATTTCTTCCGTTGAGGAAAGTACCATGAGGCAGGTCGGGACAAGTGCGCATGGTGTATTTAAGTATCTGACCTCCGAACAGTATGAAATATTAAGGAAACATAAGGACATCAAAGAAATTTCGTACTCGGTCGTGCTTGGTATTGCAGAAAATGAGGAACTGGCAAAAAGGCAGACTGAAATACGGTATGCAAATGATGAAGCAATTGCAAAAATGAATTTTTCTATGCCGACAACCGGAAGATTGCCGCAGACGAAAAAGGAACTGGCAACCGATATGATTGTTTTGGATTATCTTGGTGTGCCGGCACGGCTGGGTGAAACTGTTACCTTACAGTATTCAGTCGGCGGGGAACGTTATACGGAAGATTTTACTCTTGTGGGCTTCTGGGAGGGTGACATCATTACGAGTGCCAGTCAGGTGTGGCTTGACAGAGCATACGTGGAAGAAATTTTAAGCAAATATGAGGTCGAACAGTTAGATTTTTATGTTGGTTCTATTGATGCAGAGGTTAATCTTTATCATGCATGGAATATTGAGTCGACATTAAGAAAGGTCATTACAGAAAGTGGTTATTCTGTGCCTTCTGAAAAGGAAGCAGATGGAAAAGAGCAGATAGCATATGGTGTCAACTGGGCATATGAAGATGGTTCTTCTATGGACGCGGGAACGATTTGCGGCGCAGTACTTGTCATAGCAATTATTATGTTCAGCGGTTATTTAATGATATCCAATGTTTTTTTGATTAGTGTTGCCAAAGATGTCCGGTTCTACGGACTGCTAAAGACAATCGGAACAACCGGAAAACAGATAAAAGTGCTGCTAAACCGGCAGGCGATACGTATTTGTCTGACGGGCATTCCAACCGGTCTGCTTTTAGGAACAGTCATAGGAGGTTCACTTACACCATTCGTACTTGGCATTTTGAATACGAATGTAGTCAGGGTATCGTTGAAATGGCAGGTATTTTTGTTTGCGGCAGTGTTTTCATTTTTTACGGTATTTATCAGTATTCGCAAAGCCTCTAAAATAGCGGCAAAAGTCAGTCCGATAGAGGCATTACGGACAACAGATGTAACCGGAAACAGCAGGAAACAACAGAAAGTGGGAGGTAAAATCAGTCTGTATCAAATGGCATGGCAGAATGTGGGAAGAAACCGCAAAAAAGCCGTTCTTGTAACACTTTCCCTGACACTTAGTCTTGTCATTTTAAATAGTGCATATGCGCTGGCAGATGGGCTGGATTTGGATGCATATTTAAGTAATATGATAAGTCATGATTTTATATTGGGTGATGCTTCCTGGTTTAATGTATACAGTACTTATACCGATCAGGCTGCGATGAGTGATACCTTTTTGGCAGAGCTTTCTGCACAAAACGGAATAAAAGATTTGGGAAAAATTTATTTTTCCGAAGTTCATGGTGCACTGGATGCACACTGGGACAATATGGCAGAACGTGCCGAAAAAGAACTGGGAATGTCCGGAGAGTGGCTTGGCTATATGAAAGAAGAAATCGAAAGTGGCAGTGCGATGTATCATGTTTATGGGGTAGATGACAGCGTATGGGAGGATTTTGTGGTTTGTTCGGGAGAGCCGGATTTGGAAAAGCTGCATAGCGGGAACTATGCCGTAGTCAGTCCGTTTGATACGGAAGGCAGATTAAGTGCGTATGAAATCGGTGATACTGTTTCGGTATTTGGCAAAGAAGGAGAACGCATTGACTATGAAATCATTGCGATTGCGAATATTCCATATCAAATCAGCATCAGACATTCTCATCCGGCTGAAGTGAATGTATTTCTTCCTTCTGAGGTTTTCTTAGAGCAGGTGGAGCAAAAATGTCCGATGGCAGTGGTCCTTGATGCAGAGGAGCATGCAACAGAAGAGCTGGAACAGTTTCTTGCTGATTATAGTGAGTCAAGAGATAGGAAGATGCAGTATGTGTCCAAAGCATCCTACATTGAAGAATATCAGTCTTCACAGCGGACTTATAAAATCGTGGGAACAGTAGCAAGCATGATGCTTGCACTGATAGGAATTGCGAATTTTGCAAACACAAGTATTACCTCTATTATGGCAAGAAAGATGGAGTTTGCAATACTTGAAAGTATCGGAATGACCGTAAGACAACAGAGAAAAGTACTGATATTAGAAAGCATTTATTATATGGCTTTCACATGCGGTATCACGTGGACCATCGGCAGTTTACTTGGAAAAGGTGTGTTATCACTGATGATGGAAGGGAGTACTTATTTTACCTTGAAGTTTACGGTCATGCCGTCTGTTTTCTGCATGCCGTTCCTCCTGCTTTTGGCAATCGTGATTCCGATGGTAAGCAGGAGGTATATGAATCGGGAAAGTGTCGTAGAGCGTTACCGTTCAAAAATATGATGTTATTGACTGAAATAATAATGCGCTAACGCGCGGAAGAAATTTCCAAACGTTAGCGCATATAAAAATCATATTCCTGTCAGGTTTTAATCTCTGTAAACTTTAAATGAATGATACTGTTTGGTGAATGGGAAAATGAGTGGTACTGTATCAGAGTATTTCTGATATTCCGCATCCAGACCATAAGTTTTTTCGTGTCTGAGTTCAAGACGTTGAGCTGAATTGTACATAACATATGTAATATAAACTAAAGCAATGATAACAACAATCCATTGAGCACCTTTAACTGCACCGATACCGGAGACTGCTACACCGACCCAGAATAATACTTCAGAGAAGTAGTTCGGGCAACGTACAATTTTAAATAAGCCTGTGTCACAGAAACGTTTTGGATGTACTTTTTTAGCGACTGATTTCTGATGGTCGGCTAATCCTTCACCAAGGATAGCAACTGCCATGATTACCAGACCGACCCATACGAAAATGTTATCTTAGGAACGGTTAATGTATGGTTAAACAGACCGAATATCAATAAATAAGCACCAATACACATTATAGAGAATCCATAACCTACTGACATAAACCATACGAATTCATAAAATCACATGCAACAGCCTAATGCAGCAATGATTGTGATACCCCACATGAAAGCAGGCCATACTTTCCCGGCATATTCCGGTAGTAGACTAAACATTATGATTTACCTCCAAAGTATTCTTTTACGTATTCTTTAAAGCTTCCTTCACCTGTTACATCTTTGCCGACTAAGTCATGCGATAAAGTCCATTTTGAAAATAAAATAATATCGCGTTTTCCGGCTTTTTTAATAAATGGCATATTCGCTAACATAGAGAACATGAAAATAGAGCTGTCTTTGATAATAACCGGTTTTCCGGCTGCTCTTAAACACATCTTAGCCATTTCTTCGTAAGTGTAAGTTTCTTTTCCGCCTACTTCGTAAACTGCGTTTGTGTCATTCATATGAGAAACGATATAGGTAGCAAAATCAGGACAGTCAACTACGTTTGCCCGAATGTCATGGTAACCTTTTAATAACTGCATTTCACCCTTATCTACATACTGCTTAAATACTTTGCAGATATCATAGAAGTAGCCTGTCGGACGATAAATAACATATTTCAGACCGGATTTTAATAATTCATCTTCAAACATTGCTTTTGCATGCAACATTGGAACTTTTTCTGCACCCGGTTCTTTGCAGGCAATAACAGAGATGTAGTTGAATTTCTTAATATTTGCTTTCTTTGCTTCGTTTAATAAATTTAAGTTACCCTGATAATCAATGTCATAAGAAGTTACAACAGTAGAGGCACCGGTCAGTCCCATAGTGGTAATAACAACATCAACGCCGTCACAAATACCGGCTAATGTCTCCGGCTTGGTAGCGTCAATTGCTTTAAATGTATATTTTCCTTTTAATTCGTTCTCATTTTCTTTTAAGTCGGCTGCGATAATTTCATGATTTTCTCTCGCTAATGCTTTGAGGATTTCAAAACCTAAATTACCGAATGCACCTGCTAATAATACTTTCATGATTCCTCTCCCTTCTTTTTAAAAACGTACAATCTGACGTACATCATATCCGGCTTTTACAAAGTCGGTATCGTACATTTCATATACCTGTGGTGTAATTTTGATTAAAGCAACATCTACTTTTGCAGCTTTCATGACATCGTAAGGGATGCCTTTAAATTCTAAAACTTTTTTGAATAAGTCACATCTCGGCGGGAATAATTCTGCTTTTCCCATTACCTGTAAACCATGGGAATCGTCCTTGTTACCATAGTATTCAAAGATTGCCAGAGAAACGTTTTCGTTTTTCTCAAGACCGATAAATTTGCTTCCACCTTCTGAATACAGGTAGAATTCCCCATCCATGAAAGTGTACTCAATCGGAGTACAACGAACATAGTCTCCTGTTGCAGTAGCTAAAGCACAGGTATTGTGATTCTTGATGAAAGTCTCAATGTGATTTATAGCTTCCTTGGAATCCATGTGCGTTGCAGTTTTCTGCTGCTCAATCCAAAAATTTTTGAAATGATTGATGTCTACTTTTTCTTGCATAATAACCTCCCTAAGTATATAATTTTTTGGTAACTATTGGATAGTTACTTTGTTAAATTATAAACAAATTATATACCCTACGAATAAAAATTTCAAGAAATATATGAACGTGTTCATAAAAATGTTATTATTCGTAGTCAAACAGACATCGGCATATGGATTTCTGAGCTTACTTGCAAAAATTTATATGAAGATGTATGGGAATAGTAACATTCATAGATAACTGGGAAAGAGGAAAATGGAAAATAATTTTGATGATAGAGAATATGAAGAACGCCGTCAGCGCAATGCGGAGCGAATTGCCCGTATGCGTAAGGCAAAACAACGGCAGATGAGAAGGTGGCTTTTGCTTAAATGGCTATTGCCGGTGTCATTTGGAGTATTGGTTTTATGTCTTGTTTTTACGAGGGACAATGGAGTGGATGGTAATCCGGATGTTGTTAGTGAAACGCAGACCGAAGTAATTGCCGGTACGGAAGAGGCACAGGCAGCAGGAGAGACAGAAGCACCGGAAGTGCAAGCGGGAATCGTGTATGAGTTCATAGAGACAGAGGATACAGTTGGGATTTATAGTGAAGATGTAATCAGTTCGCATGCGATTTTGATAGATGAAAGCAATAACACAATTGTGGCAAAAAAAGGTGCATACGATAGGATTTCTCCTGCGTCTATGACAAAGGTTTTGACGGTGCTTGTAGCGGCAGAGCATGTGACAAAAGGAGAGCTGGATGACCCATTTACGATGACTTTGCAAATCACGGATTATGCGTATGAGAACGATTGTAGTGCGGTGGGCTTTTTGGATAGTGAGGTTGTGACTGTGCGGGATTTGTTCTACGGAACAATATTACCTTCCGGTGGCGATGCTGCACTGGGACTTGCAACATATGTGGCAGGGTCTCATGAAGCTTTTGTGTATTTGATGAATGAGAAGCTTGAAGAACTTGGGTTATCGGAAACAGCACATTTTACGAACTGTGTGGGACTTTACGATAAAGAACATTACTGCACGGTTTATGATATGGCGATTATTATGAAGGCGGCAATGGAAAATGAGATGTGCCGGGAGTTTTTATCAGCAAAAAAATATACCACGACACCAACAGAACAGCACCCGGAGGGAATAACGATTTCGAACTGGTTCTTGCGACGAATTGAAGACAAAGATACCAACGGGGAAGTGATAGGTGCTAAAACGGGCTATGTGTCACAGTCGGGAAGCTGTGCAGTCAGCTATGCAATCTGTGGGGAAAACAATACACCATATATCTGTGTGACGGCTGGAGCACACAGCAGTTGGCGGTGCATTTATGACCAGGTAGAGATTTATACAAAATACGTGCCGTAAGATACTGATTGGTCGTATTATGTGTGGCGATGATATAGCATGGAACGCTTCTGAGGTACCAATTTTTTGTTGTAATATCAAAAAGCTTGAAATACTACTTTGTCGTCTGAAAGAAATGTGATTTTTTATGTGCGCTCAAGGTTGAAGCAAATTTCGGCTTCTGTCTGTATAATCACGAACTGCTTTTTATGGCTTGTCTAGTGTTCCTTACAGACAGAAGCCGGAATTTGTTCAACGCATTAGCGAACACAAAACGATATTCTTTCAGAAGGCAAAGAGTATTTCTAAGCTTTTCTCTAAAACAACAAAAATTAGTACCTCAGAAGCGTTCCATGCTATATCATCGTCCATACAGGACGTAGCCAATCAGCATCTTACGGCATGTATTTATGGAAGTTCTACCGTTCCTGTTTCTAAGGCATCCATCGCAGTATAAGTCGCCTTAAATTTCCCGGTGTATTCAGGTGAACAGTTGGAGTGGATATAGAAAGTATCCATTCCGGCTTTTTTTGCACCAAAAATATCGCAGACTTCATCGTTGCCGACAAAGAGACATTCTTTTCCCAAAAGACCGCAGCGTTTCATCAGCATTTTAAAAAACATCAGATTCGGTTTTTTAACACCACAATCCGAAGATATCATAATCACATCAAAATACTCAGTCAGACCAAGTGCATTTAACTCATGTTCCGTGAAACTTCGCTGTGCGTTTGACAACAAATAAATACCCTTTCCTTCGGATTTTAATTTTTCCAAGACAGGTAGGCTCCACGGATAAAGACGGATATATTCTGTAGAGGTATCACGGAAGAAACGGCAGGTTTCTAATATTAATGTATCATCGGCAGTCACACCTTTATCTGTGAATAATTGGCGGAATACATCTTCCACACGGATTTCTTCGGAGATGTCTAATTGAACAGTTACATTTGCAAGATATGCATTTTGTATTTCTTCTGCGGTGTATTTTGCATTATGCTTACTATAGAATTTGGCCAAAGCATTCCAGAGTTTTGGGTTTTCTTCATCTGTATGAATATCTATTAATGTTCCATATAAATCAAAAATGTAATTTTTGTATTTCATGATGCCCTCGCTTATACTAATCGCTATCACGCAGACGCTTTTGCGTCAATGCTATCATTCTGTAGTAAGTATATAGAAAAGTGTGCGAAAAAGCAACTTAATACTTGTTTTCACCGACCTGCAATACTCGAAATCCCTGTCCATGTACTTCGCTGGATTCTAATACAATTAAAAAAGCCTGTGGGTCGGCAAACCTTACAGCAACTTGCACTAAATACATTTCCTTATTGTTGCAGGCACACAGCACAATATCTTTCTCGGCTCCTTGGAAACCGCCTTGTGCTTTTATTAGTGTCGTTCCGCGTCCACAGCAATTATCAATTACATTGCTAATTATTTTTCCGCAACCGGTGACAATAATCGCCAGTTTTCCGGCATTCACACCGTACATCATCTTATCTACAACGAAAGCAAAAAGGTAATTCACAATCATACCGTAGATAATGCCGTCGATATCCCGAAGTAAAATACCACCGATAAAAATAATTCCGATATCTGCAAGAAATGCAATTTTTCCAATGGAGAGATAGGGACGTTTGGCTTTTATAGCCATAATGATAAAGTCTATACCACCGGTCGAAGAATACTGCATATATATAAGTGCATAACCAATGCCACCCAGTACACCGGTAGTCAAAGCCGCAAGCAGACGGTCTCCTGCATAGACAGGAAACAGAGGAGCAACGTAATCAATAAAAATAGAGGAAATCAGCATGCAGCGTATGGAACTTAGAAAAAAATGTTTTCCGAGTAGACGGTAGCAAAGTAATGCTACCGGAAGATTTAAAAAAATAGTTGTAATTCCAATAGGAATCCGAAATAAGCGGTACAAAATAATTGCAATCCCGGAAAAACCCGTCATGGGAAATTCCGCCGGGACTGCAAAATTATAAATAGCAGCAGCGATTAGGATACTTCCAATCAGTTCCCAGAAAAGCTGTACTGCAATCGGTTTTAAGGTTTCTTTTTCGAGCCGCATATGTTCTCCTTTTGGTGCAAAATATTCTTTCCATGAGAATAGAATGTGTGAAAAAGAGATTATTATGCAAAAAACAACGCGGTATGTAAGGTGTAACCGATAAATGCATGTTTTATAAACGTTTTGATATATTTGATAGGAGCTTAGCGTATGTTCAGGTTTTTCATATCCATTTTCATTTGATACATCATTTTATCGGCGCGGCGTAAGGTGTCGCTGAAGTCAATGTCTGTTTGACTGTCATAGTTTGCATAGCCGTAGGCAATGCTTACAGGAAATGGCAGTGCTTTTGTTTGGTTAATGTTTTGTAACAATTCATCAAAGGTGTTAAGACAGAGCCGGCATTCTGCTTCACTGGATTCAGGAAGAAGAACACAGAATTCGTCACCACCCATACGAATACATTCGCCGATAGGAAAGGCTTTTTTGATTAGTACGGCACTGTTGCGAAGGAGCTCATCGCCCCAGTCGTGTCCCATTGTATCGTTACATAATTTTAGATTGTTGACATCCAACATAATAAGAAAACAATTTTCACGATAAACATTATGTTTTTTTAAAAATTCATAATAAAAAGCACGGTTATAAAGCCCGGTTAATGTATCGTGGAAAGCAAGGTTTTTAAAATGCTCAGCCTGATAGCCACGGTCAATTAAGCGCTTGGTTTCCCTTGCGGACATAAGCCCCATTAATGAGGCATAAATTAAAAACGATAAAAGACAGAAAATCATGCTGCTTGCATTGCCGGAGAGGTAATAAACAATCAAATCAATGAGAACTCCTACAATACACAGAATGCAACAGGAGATAGTAACTTTCATTTTTTTTGATAATTTAGTACGTTTCGCTTCCAGGATGACATTTGTCATAATGTATATAATGGTGAAGATAATCATTATGTGTGAAACAGTAAGCGTCTGTCGTAAATCGGCAATACCGCATAATTGCAATATAATGATTATGGTAGTGACGGTGTCACAGAGCAAAGTCGCAATAAACCAATGAAAGCTGTTTTCCTTGTGTAACTGATGCTGAATAAAAGTTAAAAAAGGAACAATCATTAGTGAAATGGCAATGATGGCGATTCCGGACAGAACCAGTGAATTAGTGAAAATGACCGGAGCGACAGTCATGTCACACATTTTCCACACGCCGGCAGCGATGGAGAAAACACCAAGCATAGAAATACTACGATCCAGTTCTTGGTTACGAAAGTTTACAAAGTAAAATATAATGAATACAATACCCAGAATAATAGCGAGAAATGCAATTGCCATAATCGGAAGATTTGTAATCATTAGATATTTATGAACAATATTTATGTCACCAAGATAAATCTGTAATTTGTTAGCAAGACTGCTTTTATAAGAAGGATGAATCTGAATAATCAGTTCTTTTCCTTCATCTGTAGAATCTATATAAATTTCTGCCCATTCATATCCGGGGCTTTTTGTGATGGTGAGATTCTCATTCAAAGAAAGTTGATAGACGAGTTCATCATCTATGTAGACATCTGCCAACTGGTGCGCAAGGTAGAAAGCGATGCAACCATTGTATTCCGGAACGTTATGTAGTGTATATTTGTACTCTTGCGTAATTCCAATAGGCGCATTTTCATTCTCATAAGAAGTCAATTCATACTCCGTTATCGTTTCAAAAAGCTGCTTTGTACGTGGAGTGGATATGGAAACAGACTGCCCGAATGCCAAGGTCAGAATCATTATTGTGGCAAGTGTGACACAGAATATATAAAAAATTTTGGTTATATGTTTCATGGATTTTTCCTCATTAATTTAGAAAATAGATACTATCATGTAATATTATAGCATAAATTGCGGGGAGGAACAATTTGCAAGTTTCACAAAATATCATGTAAAACTGCAAACTCTCAAGTGAAACTGCCTTGACAAAAATTTAACACATGCTATAATTGGAAACATAATGAACATGTTCACAAAAGGAGGAGTTATGCCAAAGATTATAGAAAATCTTCGCGAGAAGTTACTTGAAGAAGCAAAGTATCAAGTAATGAATCAGGGATATTCGGCAATGACAATCCGTTCAGTAGCAAGCGCGTGTGGTGTAGGCGTGGGAACAGTATATAATTACTTCTCATCCAAAGATATGCTGGTAGCCGCTTTTATGCTGGAAGACTGGAGGGAATGTATGAAGGTGATTGAAGCGGAATGTATTACGGAAAAGGGGGTAGATACTGCGATTCGTTGTATTTACGATGAACTGCGGAAGTTTATGGAAAAGTATGCGCCCCTGTTCTCGGATAAGGATGCCGAGGAAAGTTCATCGGCAACAATGCATCAGCGACATGGAATGTTGCGTGAACAGATTGCAAAACCGCTTTTGCCACTTTGCGAGTTACAGAATAAGGCAGATGCAGCATTCTTAGCAGAATTTGTTGCAGAATCATTGCTGTCGTGGAGTCAGACAGAGCGCAGGTTCGAAGATATTGAAAGCATACTCTTACAATTATTTTAAAAAAAGGAGACAACGGAAATGAGCAGTTTTGAAAATTTACGGGTAGTAGACAATTTTTATCAGACATCTTTATTTTTCCCAATGCCAACTGTAGTTATTACTACGTTGTGTGAGGACGGTACAACTTCAGCAGGACCATATTCTTTGGTTCAGCCATATTATGTTGCAGGGAAAGATTATTATGCAATGTTGCTGAGCTGCCGTAATTCATCGAATACGGCACAACACATTTTAAAAAATGGTAAATGTGCATTGAATTTTATCTCAGATGAACCAAAATACTTTAAGGAATGCGTGAAGTTAAGCTGGCCGGGGGATAAACCGGAAGAAAAAATGCCGAAATGTAACTTCCGTTTTGAGAAGAGTATGATTGAAGAAGAGAATCCGGAAGATAAACGTCCACAGGTTCTTACCGATGCCATTCAGGTTATTGAATGTACCTGGGTACGTGAATTAGACGGCGCAGATAAAGACATGCCGGGTGAGTTAAACGGATATGAACCTCCATATCATGATTTTAATGGTATTACAAGTAAGTTCGGAGCTCATTTTATTTTAAAAGTAGATAAAATCTTAATGAAGAAGAAATACGCAGATGCTATCATTAACGGTGTAAAAGGAAGAGATTTCCCACATCTTCCTGTTGATTATGGCTATCGTGACAGTAAGAATTTCTGGTATCACAGATGGAACTGGATGCACGCAGAGTTATTGCAGATGCGCCAGGCGAGCTTAGAATCCGTTCGTTATGCGGCTGACCGTGCAGATGACAAGATTAAATTTACGGATGAAGCACTGATGACTATTTTGGGTGTGCCACGTGTATTCTTGTCAACGGTACTAAAAGGTTGCGTGGAATGGGCAAGAGAGAACAATGTGGAATTAATAACAGAAGAGCATATGAAAATTATTAATGACAAACGTTCGAAAGAGAAAAGTAAAAAGAAATAAAAGTAGCTGTTTACAGAAAGCGAGGGTTTAATATGGGTTGGAATTTTTTAGCCATTTTTTATGTAATTAGTTTAGTTGTTTGTTTAGTAGGATTTTACAAATACGTATATTTTCTTTCTATCGGATATGGTTTCGCTGTGTCGGGAATTGGTATCGGAATGGCAATCATGATGATTACAGGAGCACTTCCGGCATCGCTTCCAATGTTTATTTTCTGCGCATTGTACATAATTTATGGTATCCGTTTGTCAGGATTCCTTTTGGTGCGTGAAATCAAAAATGCTTCTTACCGTAAGACATTAAAAGAAGCGACCGGTGAAGAATCAGCAATGCCGATTTTTGTTAAATTAGCAATTTGGATTGTTACAAGTATTCTTTATGTGGCACAAACATCACCGGTATTCTTCCGTGCATACAATGGAAAAGATACGACGGTTTTTATTTGGGTAGGCATCGTAATTTCAGCATTCGGTATCTGTTTAGAAGCACTTGCCGATCAGCAGAAGAGTGCCCAGAAAAAAGAGAATCCAAGTAAAGTTGCTACACAGGGCTTATACAAAATAGTTCGTTGTCCAAATTACTTTGGTGAAATTTTATTCTGGACAGGTGTGTTTGCAGCATCATTAGATGCGTTAAATTCCGTAGGTCAGTGGGTAATGGCAATTATCGGTTATATCTGCATTGTATTCATTATGTTTAATGGTGCACAACGTTTGGAAAAACGTCAGATGGCACGTTATGGTAATGATAAAGAGTATAATGACTATGCAAATAAGACACCAATCATTATTCCATTCTTACCAATCTATCATTTAAACAAAGTAGAGAAGTAGAAAGTGTTACATAAGTAGTTATGAAAATGAATAGGAGGAAATTTCCATGAAGGATTTTTCTATTGCAATGGCATTAGTCGATTATATACCGGTGATTCTCTTTTTAATCGCGTCAATTATATTACAGCGTGATTTGTATAATAAAATGAGTAAAGGTGCGTTTGCACTTTTTTCAGCGGGTACAATCAATATTTTTTCGGCAGGTGCGAGGAAATTTCCATGAAGGATTTTTCTATTGCAATGGCATTAGTCGATTATATACCGGTGATTCTCTTTTTAATCGCGTCAATTATATTACAGCGTGATTTGTATAATAAAATGAGTAAAGGTGCGTTTGCACTTTTTTCAGCGGGTACAATCAATATTTTTTCGGCAGGTGCGTTAAAAGCGACTTATAAATTATTATATGCAGCAGGTATTTGTGATTTTGCGCCGTTGAACGAAATGTTTTTTCCGGTGCAGTCTATCGGATTCCTGTTAGCCGGTATAGGTATGTTGGCAATGATTTTCCACAAACAAGGAAACGGAACAGTCGCATTATCTGTGGCTCCGGTTGTATGGAGGGGAACGTTCCTTTTTGTAGGTCTTATGGTTGCAGGATTAGGCTGCATGGATGCGGGATTAATGATTCTTTCCGGTAGATTAAAAAAACATTCTGCAATCGTATTTTTTGCCGTGTCATTTGTTTGCTCAATGGGAATGGGCTATCTTTCTTCGCAGGATTTTGCACAGGCAAGCATGAACTGGATTGCGGAAGGCGTGAACGTAGTAGGGCAGGCTTGTCTGTTAGGTGGTGTGTGGATGCTTCATAAAGCGGGGTTGGCGGAC
This sequence comes from uncultured Roseburia sp., assembly GCA_964393475.1. GTDB lineage: Bacteria > Bacillota > Clostridia > Lachnospirales > Lachnospiraceae > Roseburia. The sequence goes on from CAYMTX010000001.1 coordinate 21,221, forward strand.
TACAAGATTCCAAGAAAATAATGTTTTTGCGATAAGTTGCTCAGAAATGGAGATTTAAATGAAACAGTTATTAGAAATTTTACAACAAGACTTCGAATTAGAGGAACTTGGTGCAGGTGAGTTTTCTAAGATTAAAGTGAACGGAATGAATTTTACAATTAACCGATATCATGCAAAAGGTCTTGGTAACGTATCTACAATGGAGATGAAAGGTTTTTTCGGACTGATGAAGATGGATACTTTCATTATTAATGCTACGGAGTGTGATATGCCGTTGTTTTCGTATGACAGAGTCTTTGCAATGGGAAATGATACATTGATGCTGGAGATTTTTGATACAATGTTAGAGAGCAGAGATTTGTCCGGGATGAAGACCGTACAGGCTCGTTACGCAAACCTTCCGGAACATGATATGGGAAGTCATTGGTATGATGATATTAAAATGAAAGTCAGCCTTGCGAAAAAGGGAAAGAAAAAAGATACACCGGTTTATGATAAGCTAAAAAATGAATACTTTACAGAATATGTAAAGGCGGCAAAGGCAGCACCGGTATGTGAAGGCGACGCTAAGAAGGAAAAAGCTTCTGTCTATGTAGAGGGGCTTCTTTCTAACGGCGGACCGGCAGCAAGCGTCTTTATTAAAAATTATGGAGCAGAGAAGACAGCAGCATTCTTTAGAGAGGTGTTGTTTGGAACTGCCAAATAAGTGCTTGTCGTATGGTCTTTTACGTGCACCAAATTTTAGGGTTTTTTGATATTATACCCTAAAATTTGGTGCACGTAAAAGACCATACGACAAGCACTATTTTCTCTAGTAAATAAAGGGAAAGAGTGCTATAATCGCAGAAAGAACGAGAAAGGGGAAAACTATGATATCGAAATTGTTGTTAACAGAAGTATTGCAAAAAGCAATGTCAACGGGTGCAGATTTTGCAGAAGTGTATGTTGAAAATACCAAAGAAAATAATATTCATATGATTGATAATAAGATTGAGTCTGTGAAAGACCGTCTTATTTCAGGTGTCGGTATTCGTATATTGAAAGGAACACGGTGCATTACCGGTTCCACATCTTCTTTGGAGAGAAGTGATTTATTGGCATGTGCAACGCGTGTGGCAGATGCATTAGATGATGTACCGGAAGGAAAGAGCATTCATCTGGTAGAGCGTATTTTTGGAGATATTCATCCAATTCGTATTGTGCCGGAAAGTGCAGGGGTAAAGGCAAAAACAGATCTTTTGAAAGAAGGGTATTTTGCTGCAAAAAATTATCATCAGGATATTACACAGGTGTCTGCTAATCTGTTAGATTTTGACCACAATATTTTAATTGCAAACAGTGATGGGTTACTGGCGACGGACAGACAGATTCGTACCCGTATGATGATAGATGCAATTGCAAGCAAAAATGGTGAGAATCAGGATGGTTCCTGCCGTCCGGGCCGTCGTATGGGCTTAGAAATGTTTGAAACAATTTCACCGAAGGAGATTGGTATACAAGCAGCGAGACAGGCAATCACCATGTTAAACGCCGGATATATTCAGGCAGGCAGATTCCCGGTTGCAATTGAGAACGGTTTTGGTGGCGTTATTTTCCATGAGGCATGCGGACATTCGCTGGAAGCATCTTGTGTTTCTATCGGACAGTCACAATTCTGTGGAAAACTTGGTCAGAAAATTGCTAACGAAAAAGTAACTGCCATTGATGATGGTACGATTCCGAATGCATGGGGTTCTATTAATATTGACGATGAAGGTACTCCGGCGCAGAGAAAAGTACTTATTGAAAATGGTATTTTAAAGAGTTATATGGTAGATAAGTTAAATGGTAGAAGAATGGGCATAGAAGGAAATGGTTCTTCCCGTAGACAGGGATACCAGTTTGCACCGACTTCCCGCATGACAAATACATATATTGACAATGGACCGGATAAAAACGAGGATATTATCAAGTCGATTGAATATGGTCTTTATGCAAAAGAAATGGGTGGCGGTTCTGTTAATCCGACTACCGGTGCATTTAATTTTGCTGTTAAAGAAGGTTATATTATCCGAAATGGTGAAATCTGTGAAGCGGTTCGTGGTGCAAGTTTAATCGGAAAAGGCTCGGATGTTATTATGGATATTGATATGGTGGGTCAGAATCTGGCAACCGGACAGGGTATGTGCGGTGCATCAAGCGGAAGTATTCCAACAGACGTAGGTCAGCCGCTTATCCGCGTATCATCAATTACAGTAGGTGGAAGATAGGAGGCAGCAGGAAATGAGATATGATGAATTTAAGAATTATGTAGTAGAAGCTGCACAGAAAAAAGGACTTGTTGAGTATGAACTTTATTATACGGAGAGTGAAAGTGTAAGCACAGAAACGTTAATGCATGAAGTTAGCAGTTTCCAGACTACCGGTGAAGCAGGAGCTTGCTTCCGCTGCATATATAAGGATAAGATGGGGTATGCTTCTACTGAATTATTTACAGCAGAAGAAGCCGAGCGTATCGTTAACGTTGCAATGGAAAATGCTGCTATTATCGAAATCGAGGACGAAGTATTTATTCATGAGGCGGGAGATTCCTATGTAGAATTAGAACCTCAGAAAACTTATGAGCCGACTTCCGCTGAAATGATTGAAAAAGCATTTGCACTCGAAAAGGATTTGTACGCGTCAGATGAGAGAGTGATGGATGGCTCACAAGCATTTTTCGGATTTGGAAAAGAGACGGTTGCACTTTGTAATTCAAAGGGCTTAGACCTTTCTTACAGTAGAGATTATTCAGAGTATGGTGCAGTTGCAGTGATTAAAGAGGGCGAGGAAATGTTTAACGCTTTTTCTGTTAAGGCGTGTGATTTCCAAGATGCAGATACAGACGTGCTTGCCAAGAAGGTTGTGCAGGAGGCGGTAGATTCGATTGGCCATGAGTCGGTGTCAAGCGGAACCTATAATATTGTGTTTTCTAACAAAATGATGGCAAGTATGCTTCAGACCTTCTTTAGCATTTTCTCGGCAGAAAATGCACAACGGGGTCTTTCTCTTCTGAATGGAAAAGAGGGAGAAGTAATCGCATCGGATGTTGTGACGATTATGGATGATCCATTCCGCAAGGAAACGTATAACTGCATGCCATTCGATGGTGAAGGAGTTGCAACGTATTCAAAAGCGGTAGTGGAAAAAGGCCGGTTGAAGACATTACTTCACAATCTTACAACTGCACACAAAGCAGGTATTGCATCTACCGGTAACGGACGTAAAGCGGGATATGCAGCGCCGGTTGCAATTTTACCATATAATTTCTTTGTAGAAAAAGGCGGCGAAGGAACGAAAGAGGAGTTGTTTGCAAAAGTCGGTGAAGGCATTTATGTAACGGAAATTAACGGTATGCATGCAGGTGCTAACGCAGTAACGGGCGATTTCTCGCTTGCGGCGGAAGGATTTTTGGTGACCGGTGGCAAACGTTCCTACGCTATTAAGAATTTTACAATTTCAGGTAATTATTATGAATTGCTAAAAAATATAGTGGCAGTAGGTGATGATTTGGAATTCGGAGCACCACACGGCGGATGCACTTATGGTTCGCCAAGTGTATGGGTAAAAGAGATTTCTGTAGCAGGTAAGTGATAATACTTTTTAATAAAAAAGTAAGGATAGACAGAATGTTTAAGAAGAAATGGGAATGGGAAAAAAAGCACATCATAGCATTACCGGTGCTTTTGTATGTAGTTAGTCTGGTGGTGTTGTCATTTATTGGTTATTCGGATGGTGATGATGCATTCTTTTTAGAATATTGTGGCAACATGGGGTTTTTGGAATATCTGAGGTGGCGTTATGAGACCTGGACAGGTCGGATTGCATCAGAAGCAATGATGTACATTTTTTTTAATCTGGATTTGTGGGTATGGCGCATTGTGAATGCAGGAATGTTAGTGGCATTGCCGGTTGTGGCGGTGGCTCTGAAAAAAAGAGTAATGTCTGCGGATGAAGAAGCAACAGAGAACGGTAGGATGCTTGTAAGTCTGATAATGGCAATGTTGTTTTACTTGTTTTTGGATATTAAGGCATTCGGTTATTCTACAATTTGGATTACAGGTTCTATGAACTATCTGTGGCCGATGGTATGTGGGATTGCGGCATTATGCGTGGTGGCAGAGGTTACATTTGATGTAAGAAAAGAAAAGGGAATAGCTGCGTGGAAATTTGTGCTCGCAGTTGTGTGTGCATTGATTGCTACCATGTCCTCAGAACAGATGGGAGCGGTACTGCTGGCATTTGAGATGCTTTGTATTGCTCAAAAAATCCGGAAAAAACAATCAGTCGGAGGTGGCATTGTTGTATTGACAGCTGCAACAATGGGGGCTTTTGCCGTTTCGTCTCTTTCACCGGGCAATGATTTGCGGATAGTAGCTGCAATTGAATATAATATGCCACAGTTTGATGCATTAACTATCGGTGAACGCGGATTTCTTCTGATACAATGGCTGGTATCTTCTTTTGCAAATGAGAGTGCAGTATTTTTGATTGCAATCTGGCTGATTGGAATACTATTACTTTGGGAGCGCATGCGGGAGAAAAAGGCAGACGGAAAAGAATTCATTTCTACGAAATGGTTTATGATAAGTGGCGGTGTATTTCTGATTGTTGCCATACTCGGTAAGTGCGGTGTAACAATACTGAATGATATCGGAATCAACCTTGCCGGGCTGACAGGACTTGTTGAGCAGGTGCCACAGGCTGCGGATATGACTGCGGTTCAGTGGGGAACACTTATATGGTGGATTCTGGCACTCATATTTACGTTCTTTTTTCTTTGGAAAGTATCAAAGGGAAGTTGTTTGATATTATTGATTTATTTGGGCGCGGTTGCCAGCGAAGTAATCATGATTTTTTCTCCGACAATTTACTCTTCCGGAGAGCGTGTATTCTTTTTGGCGGGATTGATGCTTTGGTTTATTGCGATGGTTTTATATGAAACGCTGCCGAAGGGCAAGATGCGTGTGATTTATGTGAGCGCATTGCTATGTATAGGACTTGGAAATTTAGTCTTACAGTTACCGGAGCTTATGACCATGCTGTAAGCGTTGCGAAAATGCGATGGAATGAGGATAAAGATGAAAAATTATAAATTGATATTGTCGTATGACGGTACACGTTATCAGGGATGGGAACGTCAGAAGACAACGGATATGACGATTCAGGGAAAGCTGGAGGCTGTATTGGAGCGCATGGCAGGACATGCGGTTGATGTAATCGGCTGTGGCAGAACGGATGCAGGTGTACATGCAAAAGAGATGACGGCAAATGTAAAACTGGATACGGATATGACACCGGAAGAAATCTGTGCATATTTGAATCATTATCTGCCGGAAGACATCGCTGTGTCGGATGTCCGGATTGCCTCAGAGCGTTTCCACAGTCGTTATAATGCAATTGGTAAAACATACTGTTATACCTGCTACATAGGGAAAGCAAAGCCTGTTTTTGACCGGAAATATGTGTATACACTGGAAGAATGTCCGGATGTGCAGGCGATGCGCAAGGCAGCAGAACATCTTGTCGGTACACATGATTTTGCAAGTTTTTGTGCGAATAAAAAGAAGAAAAAATCCACAGTACGCACTGTGGATAAGATAGAGATAAAGGTGGAAGGCGACTATTTGAAATTTATGTTTCACGGGAACGGCTTTCTGCATCATATGGTGCGTATTCTGGTGGGAACGTTACTGGAAGTCGGCTTTAGAAAACGCAGTCCGGAGAGTATGCCGGAGCTACTGGCTGCAAAAGAACGTGCCGGAGCGGGTGTAACTGCTCCGGCACAGGGATTGTGCATGGTAAGTGCTGATTACCAGTAAGTCGCTATCCGGTGGTGTTTGCAACCGCTTAGAAGCTATGTCCGCCACCGGAGGAACCACCGCCGCCTCCTCCACCGCCTCCGCTGCTCGAAGAACTGCCGGAGCTTGGATTGTAGTATTTCGTGGTGTGAGTATACTCGACCTTAGGGTCGCGTATATTGCAGTGATAGATGATATTTTTTTGAAGGTCGCTGGTAGCAGCGGCTTTCTTTTTGCTCATTGTCATGGCAACGAAATAATTGATAATCAGTGCCAGTGCCAGACTAAGCAAAATGTTGCAAGTATATTTCATTGGTTTTGGAATATCGCGTCCCTCTAATACGGCATAAATCTGCTCAAAAGCAATTTGGGAACAGGTATAATAGTCTCCGTTACTTGCATAGGTGTAAATATTGTCCGTAATGGTATCACAATAATTATCCGTGATAATATATTGAGTGTCGTCCATACCGGTAATCCATAGCATACGTTTCTGCATGTCGATAATAAAAATTACACCGTTTTCATAGCCGAAAGCTTCTTCAAAGGAAGCAGTTGCAAGCCTGTAGGTTGAAGAATAATTGTGGCTGTCGGTGGTCAGAAAATAAACGTTTCCGTATTTAGAGCATGGTTTCATAAGCTCAAATATCGCTTCTTCCTCAGCTATCGTTAAAAGATTAGCATTATCTACAAGGAGTGTAGTATAACCGGTTTCCTGATTTTTGGTTACATAATCTGCAAAACAGACCTTCGCCGGTGTTGTTATTAAGAGCATACAAAAACATAGCACACACCGTACATAAGGAAAAAATATCCGGTCAAAACATGTTTTTTTACGAAGGAACACGGTCATCACCTCCCTCACGTTTAAATTGTGGCAGTTTACGGGTAGCAAGGACATTGTAATCCCGCATGATATCTATAATCAGTAAAAAAATAGATAGAATAGATAAAAACGCACCGCCATAATATATGTAGTCAGATACCGGGTTTAAAATTAAAATTCCGATGGAAATCACTATGGTTGCGACAGCAGAAAGTAATCCCCAAATGCCTCGTTTCGCCTTGAAGCGTTCCTTATACGCTTTCGAAACCTTTTTCGGTCGTGCATAGCGGCGTTTGCCGTCGTACCGCAGTTTGCCCCTGTCATTTTTTCCGGCATCTTTTTCGAGAATCCGACACAACTCTGTGTAGGAAATAAACATGGCAAAAACGGTTAAAAAGAGCGTAACAATCAAAGCGGCTTTTGCTGTAATTGAAATCATAAAATTTAGTAAAAGAAAAATCGGAATGGCTAAAAGCAGTGAACCGATTGTATATTTACGGTAGTCAATCGGAATGTCTGCGGATACTTTTCCTGTTTGTCCGTTGATGGAGACATAACCGACACGACCGTTTTTCTGATAGGACATAAACCAGACCGGGAATAAGGCATAATGCGGTTTCTCCAACGTTACTTCGTAAGGGGTGTAACGTTTGGACTTCGTCACACGGATGTTATAGCCGTTATAAACAGGATGTTTTTCTAAAGTTTTCTGAGTAATGGTATGTGCAAGCTCTTTTGCATCATCTTCATAAATGCAGTAATTTACATCTTGTGTGTCTGCATAAAAACCGGCCAGATAGGCAGGGTGAAACGGAAGCATTTTATTTACATCGTAAGGCGCAAAACTTTCGCTGATATCATCTGCAAATTCTTTGGCCGCATCATGAGTAATGCCTTTGTATTCTGCATCTATTTCACCGGTCAGATTATAATGCTTTGTGATGTCATAATCCCCTTTTCTGGATTCCTTTGTGCCATGGAGACAGTAACTTCCATGGTGTTTCACATCATATACCCAGTATGGCATGTAAATGCCACGAAAACTCTCGATGTGTTTCTCGTCCTTATATTCATCCGGAGCAAAGATTGCCCGGCGCATAATTTTTTTGTATTCTTTTATACAATCTTCCTTTGTTTTTTGAAAAGGAAGAATTGCGTCAGGGCATTTTTCTTTTGCGAGGCGGCTTGTCAGTAGGGTTGAGGAACCGCAAAAACTACAAAAAGCAGCGGCGGTATTATCTTCGCTGAAAATTTCAGCACCACATTGGTTGCAGACAAACTTAGTAACTTCAAATTCTGTTGCTTCCTGGGCACCTTTGACATTGGGATGCTCGGACGGTTCTGTGAGATTGTTACAATACCCGCATTTTAACATTTGTGAGGGAATATCAAATCGCATTTCACCGCCACAGTCTGGACATTGGTACATAGCGTTTTCCTTTCTGATACTCACGAAAGAGATTTATAAAATATATATTTAGGCAAGTAAATTTTACCTTGGGTAGTTACTTCCAATTTATCATAACGGAGATAGGAATGCCATAAATTTTTGTGCATATTGTATGTAAATTAGACTTGAAAAAGGAACAGAGGTTCGATATGATAAAAAATAAAGAAACGGATAGATTATAATAGAATCCTAATTGAGAAAAAGAGGTTGAAAGGAGATTCGTTATGTTGACAGAAAGCTTTAATTTATGTGCGGAAGGTTCTGTTTCCGCAGAGTTGCGGACTTATATTCAGGATGACAGCAAAGATTTAATGATAAAGAAACGGCCGATGATGCTTATTTGTCCGGGTGGCGGATATAATCATGTTTCGGATAGAGAAGGAGAGCCATTGGCAGTGCGTTTTTTGGCAATGGGGTTTCATGTTGCGGTAGTGCGTTATTCTGTCTCTCCGGCGGTATATCCGACTGCGTTGCTTGAACTGGCGAATGCGATGAAACTGGTACATGAGTATGCAGACGAGTGGAATGTAGATGAAGAGAGGATTTTCGTGTTGGGATGCTCTGCCGGAGGACATTTGGCGGCATCTCTTGGGGTATACTGGCAGGAAGAATGGCTGGCAGAGTTGTCCGGTGTGAAGAAGGAATGGCTTCGTCCGGCAGGAATGGTTTTGTGTTATCCGGTAATTACTTCCGGTGAGTTTGCGCATCGAGGTTCTTTTGATATGTTGATGAAGGGACAGGAAAGTGAAGAATTACTGGAAAAACTTTCTCTGGAGCGTCATGTAACGGTGAATGTACCGCAGACATTTATATGGCATACGGGATGTGATGCCAGTGTGCCGGTGGAAAATTCTTTATTATTTGTAAGTGAATTGCATAAATGCGGTGTGGAAGTGGAATTCCACATGTATCCGGTAGGGATACATGGGTTATCTACAGCAGATGAGTTTTCACAAAATAGCAATGGAGCGGGAATTCAGCAGGAATGTACAAGCTGGCTGCCGTTAGTACAGACATGGTTGAAGGCGCGGGCATGGTAAAAGACCGGACATACTTGTGTATAGATTTAAAATCTTTTTATGCATCAGTGGAATGTGCGGACAGAGGACTTGATCCACTTCATACGAATCTGGTAGTGGCAGATCCGGAACGTTCCGAGAAGACAATTTGTCTGGCTGTTTCGCCTTCCATGAAAAAGCTTGGTATACCAAACCGCTGCCGTGTGTTTCAGATACCGCCGGATGTGCAGTATATTATGGCACCGCCGCGTATGAAGCGCTATATTGATGTATCAGCGGATATTTATGCGATTTATCTGAAATATGTTGCGAAAGAAGATATTCATGTGTATTCCATAGATGAGGTATTTATGGATGTGACTGATTACCTGATGATGTATCAGATGACGGCGAAAGAGCTTGGCATCTGTATTATGCAGGACGTGTTGGATGAAACAGGCATTACTGCGACTTGCGGAATCGGGACGAATCTGTATCTGGCAAAAATTGCATTGGATATTACGGCAAAGCATACAGAGGACCATATTGGAATATTAAATGAAGAAAGTTATCGGAGAACATTGTGGAATCATAAGCCATTAACGGATTTCTGGCGTGTTGGACCGGGCATTGCCAAAAGACTTAATCGTCATGGCATCTATACGATGGGACAGGTAGCAGGTACAAGCGAGGATTTGTTGTACAAGATTTTTGGAATTGATGCGGAACTTCTGATTGACCATGCGTGGGGCAGGGAAAGCACGCGTATTTCGGATATTAAATCCTATAAGCCACAGTCACGGTGTATTACAAGCGGGCAGGTTCTGCCGTGTGAATACGATTTTGAAAAGACCAAACTGGCTGTTAAAGAGATGGCGGATTTAATGTGTCTGGATTTGGTGGATAAAGGACTTGTGACAGATTCCATTACGATGTATCTGGCCTATGAGAATATGCTGCATCTAGAACCGAGCAGGGGAAGTACTTCTCTGCGGGCAGCGAGCAATTCGGCAAAGACGATTCTGCCGTATATAGAGGAGTTGTTTGAGCGGATTGCAAGACGGGATGTGGTGATTCATAAGGCAAATCTTTCTTTCAATAATTTAGTAGATGAGGTATATCAGCAGTATGATTTGTTTTGTGACCCTGCGGAATTGGAACGCGAACGGAAGATGCAGAAGGCAATGCTGGATATTAAGAAGAAGTTTGGGAAAAATGCGATTTTAAAGGGTATGAATCTGGCAGAAGGAGCAACTACGATGGAGCGTAACCGGCAGATTGGCGGACATAAAGCCGGAGAGGAATTGTAACTTTGAAAGTATCGAATGAAGCACTACATTAGGAGGTTTTATGGCAGTCAGAGCAAAAATGAGCCGCGAAGAGCGGGCGAAGCAGTTCATACCGTTTGCTGCATTAAAGGGATATGAAGATGCACTTCGGGAAAAAGAGAAGGTTGTCGTAGAGAAAATAGAACTTTCAGAGGAACGAAAGGCAGAGCTGGATGCAAAACTCCATCAGGTGCGGAAAAATGATATGGTTACGGTAGTTTATTTTCATGAAGATGAATATTTGAAGGTGACCGGAATGGTATCGCGGTTCGATACAGATGCCCGCATTTTAAAGGTCGTGAATACGAAGATTCCATTTGAGGATTTATACGATTTGGAATGATTGGCTGTTGGGGCATGAAAGTATCTTTTGCCCCCGGCATAATGATATTTTATAAATAGAGGAAAAACACATGACACTTCAACAATTAAGATATGCGATTACAATTGCAGACTGCGGTTCGATGAATGAGGCGGCAAAGCATTTGTTCATTTCTCAGCCGAGTTTGTCGGAGACAATGAAGGAACTGGAAAATGAAATTGGGTTTGATATTTTCTTGCGTTCCAACCGTGGTATCATCATCACACCTGAGGGTGAAGAATTTTTGGGTTATGCGCGTGAGGTGGCGGAACAGTTCGGTCTGCTTCAGGCGAAATATATTGATAAAGTCACTAAGGAAAAATTTGATGTATCGACACAGCATTATACGTTTGCGGTAAAGGCATTTGTTGATACGGTAAATCAGGTGGGAATGGATCGCTATGAATTTGCGATTCATGAGACGATGACAGCAGATGTTATCGAAAATGTGAAGAATTTTAAGAGTGAAATCGGGGTACTTTATCTGAATGATTTTAATGAAAAAGTGCTGAATAAATTGTTTAAGGAAAGCGGAATCGAGTTTGTCGAGCTTTTTGTCTGCGATACTTATGTGTATCTGTGGGCGGGGCATCCGCTGGCAGAGAAAGAAATCATTTCTATGAGTGAACTGGACGATTATCCGTGTCTTGCATTTGAACAGGGCAAGAATAATGCGTTTTATTTTGCAGAAGAGATGAAGAGTACCTATGAATATAAACGTTTAATCAAAGCGAATGACCGGGCTACACTGCTGAATATGATGAAGGGTGTGAATGCATATACACTCTGCTCCGGAATTGTATGTGAGGAGTTAAACGGAAATGATTATCTGGCGGTACCGCTTCTTGAAACAGAGAAAATGCGTATTGGGTACATCAAACGTAAGGGTGCGAAGTTAAGTCATATCGGTGAAACTTATATTAAAGAACTGAAAAAATACGAGATGAAGGTAATGTAGGATGCCTGGTTATGTGTAGGATAAATCTGTATGCCCAAACTTAAAAAATCGGATATTTAGTTGATAATTTTACTTTTTTCTAAACTTCAGAGGGGTCGTCCCCTCTGATTTTTTGAATACCTGAATAAAATATGCTGTATCAGTAAAGCCAGACTGGTAGCATATCTCTTCTATTGAAAATTCTGTATTTTTTAGCAATCTTTTTGCTGTGTTTAAACGTAACTGCATCAAAAATTCATGAGGTGCAAATCCCATATATTCTTTAAAACGACGACTTAAATGTGCGCGACTAATTCCAAATTGATAAGCTAAATCCGCTACAGTAAATTGATTCATATAATTGTTCTGCATGTAAGAAACAATTTGTTCAATTATTTCAGGCGTGTTTTCTGACGACATAGCTTTTGCATGTGTAATTAATAGGTCTGTCAAAAGCACATTAAATAAACATGAAATTTTATATTCACTAAAAGGTGAAACTTCCTGTGTGCTTTGGAGAATCTGCATTTGGAGCATTTCAAAGTTTGGGAACATACTGTTATTAAATTTTACATTTCCGGATTGGAGATATGCATCATAAATAGGTGATACAGGAAGCCCATTAAAATGAAAACAGGTGCTGATCCATTTTTGACCATTTGTACGATAAAAATGTGGTTTTCGACAATCAATGAGATAACCTGATCCTTTTTCAAGAATGTAATTTTTTCCGTTATATTCTAAATAACCTTCGCCATCTAAGGTGAAGCGTAGTTCATAAGATTCTAAGTTACTACGCTCCGTGTAGTAATCAGATTTCGTTTCAAGAAGAAGAAATCCTTGGGGATAAATAAGAGAATCCTTTGCATTTTTGCTGACAATAAATTCCGGCATCAAATGAACGGTGCCGGAGATGCGAAAATGATCCACCTGAAATGACTGCAGAAGGGCCTGTCTTTCGGGATTCATAATATCAGCATGTCTGCGATAATGGTCTTCAGTTGTCTGTTCTGTTACAGTGTCATGTACGGTAATAAATGGTAAAGTAAAATAATTCATATCATATCTCCAAGCACAAAAACTATATTTTTCGAGCCTTTTTTCTATATATAATCACTCAAAAGCCTTGTATAATTTGATTATAACATAATTATGACATTATTAATAGAGATAGATAAAAATTACATTTGGAGGCAAGATATGATTCGATTGGGGAAGAAGTTAAATGCACTAAAGATAATTGTGGATGGCAAAGAGATACATAATTATAAGGTTCATATAGAATTAGATAAAATGCGTCTTACGTCCACTGAATTTTTTTCTGCAAAAACACTTTGTTTTGAATATGCCTGGGAGCAATACTGTGAAGTGAATTTATACAATAGTGCTGAACTTTCAGCAAAACCATTTACGTGGGAAGTTATAAAATAAATATTTAAAGGAGAAAAATCATGTATCAAAAAGAAAGAAAAATCACAATGGTAGACTACCTTGCATTTGCATGTGTAGCCATCGTGGGAACCATCCCACAGTATTTACTGAGCTCTTTTGCATCAGCATATTATACAGACGTTGCTTTGGTATCAGCGGGGGCAATTGGAACAGTAATTCTAATCATGCGTATTACAGATGGAATTAGCGATTTAATCATGGGGCGCATTATTGACAAAACAAACACAAAATGGGGGAAATGCAGACCTTGGCTGTTAATTGGAGCAGTTGGTCTGGTAATTACAAGTCTTATGATTTTCCATGTGCCATCGGGATGGAGCGAAGGTGGAAAAATTGCATGGTTTGCGATTAGTTATTTCCTTGTTATGACAGTATTTGCAACGATGCAGGGGGTGGCTGGTACTACACTGATGGTGCGTTTGACACATGTACCGCAGGAAAGAACCACATTTGGTGCATTCAATATGGCTGGCGTTTACATGGGTGGAATTGTCGCTACCACTGTCACTACGATTCTTTTAGGGATGTGGGGATATACACAGTCTGGTTATGATAAGACAATTTGGTTATATGCGGCTATTCTTTTTGTTCTTGGTATAGTATCAGTTGTTCGTCTAAAAGAAAAAAATACAGATACAAACGAAGTGTTAAAAGAAGAAAATTCATCTTTAAAAGAAGTTTTAAACGGAATGCTTAAGAACAAATATTATATGTTTTGTGTGGTGGCTGGTTTGATTATCAACTTAATCAATGGTATCACGACAGGCATGGGTATCTATTTCTGTAGAGATGTTTTCGGAAATGCAGATTTATATGCACTTGTTACAATTGTTACATTGTTCCCAACCTTATTTGGATTACCACTGGCTGTAGCAGTGGCAAAGAAATGGGGTAACTATAAGACCTTATTTATCGGACGGGTTGCAGGTACTATTTGCTCTGTAGTTTCCTGTGTTGGTCTTGCAACTTCAAATTCTATGTTATACCTCATAGGACAGGGATTAGGTGGATTGACAAGCGCAACATTTGCCGCATGCTTTACCGCTACGTTAGCAAATACCGTCGATTACAGTGAATACAAATTTAAGATAAAGGCTTCCGGTACTATGATGAGTGCGACAAGCTTCTGTAATAAAGTAGGTCTTGGTCTTGGTTCTGCTATTACAGGTGTTATCCTTAGTATTGCGCATTACGATGGTATGCTTGCAAACCAAGGATTAGCCCAGTCTGCATATACAGTCGAAGTAGAAAGATGGGCATTGATTCTTGTTCCATTTATCTTGAACCTTATCGTAACAGTTTTATTATATATTTGTAATATTGATAAAGAAATGCCGGAAGTGCAGGCTGCATTAGAAAAAGAAAGAGGCTAGGATATGACTACAATTATGGATAGAATTCGCGCTGGCGAAGAAGTGACAATTGCTTTTTTGGGAGACAGCATCACGCAGGGGTGTTTTGAAGGCGATGCGAGCGAAAAGGATGAACAGTTTGTATACCATAGCCGATTCATTCGTATGTTGGAAGAAAAATATCCAAATGCAAAGATACATAAAATCAATGCAGGTATTGGTGGAAATACTGCAGGAATGGGATTGTTCCGTATGCAGACAGATGTAATTGAGGAAACTCCGGATTTTTGTGTGGTATGTTTCGGATTAAATGACACACCCTTTTGTGCATTAAAACCATTTTTGAAATGGATTCCTTTTGTAAAGAAGATGTTCGATGCCATGGGACCATTTATGGATGCTCATGCTCTTGAATTATTGCGTGATTGCCGAGGAAAAGAGGCATATGAATATTCTATGTCTGCTATTTTAGAGCAACTGGAAAAGAAGCATATTCCGGCCATGGTTATGCTTCCGAACCGCATGAGCACAGAACAGATAGAGGATAAAAATGATTCGGCATATTTTTTATCCGGAATTAATGCAAAAATGGTAAAAAACGGAACCATGGATCAAGTAATGGACATTGCACGAAAGGTAGCAAAGGAACATAACGTTCCGGTTGCAGATGCTTATACTCGTTGGAAAGAATTAGAGGAACAAGGAGTTGTAACAAATGGTACCTATGTAAATGGAACAAATCATCCAAGCCGCGAGTTACATCAGGAGTTGGCAAAGGTGCTTTATCAAGCATTTGAGGAGTTGTAAGAATGGGATTTACTAGATTTGTAATGAAACAAGGATGGAAGATAGCAAAGCAAGGCGATGCTGATAGAATTGCAAAGCAGATGCCGGTTACTGAGGTATATGTAGAAAGTTGTATACCTTACACAGAGAGTGGAGATAAGATGCATCAGTTGAATCTGTATTATCCCCAAGGATATTCTGTGCAAAAGGATGGAAAACTCCCAACTGTGATAGATATTCACGGTGGTGGACTTATGTATGGCGATAAAGAACTCAACCAACGTTATTGTGAATATCTCGCATCAAAGGGCTACTGTGTTATGAATATGAGTTATCGGTTGCTTCCGGATACGGATTTGCAGGGAATGGTGCAAGATATTTTTGCAAGCATTCATTGGCTGGCAATGTATGGACCGAAACGCGGATTTGACTTAAGTAAAGTTTTGCTGACAGGTGATTCTGCAGGTGGACACTTAGCCAGTCTTACGATGTGTATTCAAAACAGTGATAAACTACAAAATATTTATCAAGTAAAAAAGCTTCCGTTTGATTTTTCAGCAGTTGTAATTAGTAATGGTGTGTGTGAAATGCACGATTACTTTAATTATCCGAAATCCCTTAATCGTCATGTAGATAAGGAAATTGTGAAGATGATTCTTGGAAAACAAAAAGCCGATGCTCCATGGAAATCATACATGAATTTTTCACAAGTGATGAAGGAAACAAATGAATTTCCACATATTTTGATAATTGGTACAGAAAATGATGTTTTCTACCATCAGACTTGTTGGATTATGGAAAATTTAGCTAATCAGAAGATTCCTTATGAAAAAATACTTTGGAAAAAAGAGGATGGAATACATCTTGGTCATGTGTTTCATATTTCACACTGGGAGTGGAAGGAAAGTAAGATAACAAACGATAAAATGTTGGAATTTTTCCAAAATATTTTGAAACAAAAAGGGGGTGAATAATGAATGGAAAGAACACATTTTATAGAACCGGAAATAGTAGAATTTGATTGTAAAGTTGAGCAACCTGCATCTTATTTAAGAAGAAAGTTTTATATAAATAAAAAGATAAAAAAAGCAATGGTTCAAATGACAGCTCTTGGTGTATACGAAGGATATTTAAATGGCAAAAAACTTGGTAATCAGGAACTGACACCGGGTTATACCGATTACAATTATCGTTTGCAATATCAGGAATATGACGTAACGGAACAAATACGGCAAGGCGAAAATGTCCTTGCCGCTCTGATAGGAGATGGCTGGTATCGTGGGTGTATCAATATTGGGAGTATTCGTAATGCCTATGGAACCAAATTGGCATTGGGATGTTGTCTCAGTATTGAATATGAGGATGGTGAAAAAATATATATTGTTGCAGACGAAACCTGGAAAGCTACACAGGAGGGAGCTTTACGTGAAAATAATTTGAAAACAATAGAGCGTGTGGATGCCAGAAAAGAATTATCAGGTTGGAATGACGCCGGCTATGATGATAGTGAATGGCATGAAGTAAAGAAAACGGAATACTCCGGTGAGTTACTTCCACAGCAAGGAGAACTTATTTTAGCTCAGGAAATGTTTGTCCCAGAGGTTCTTTATACTCCGGATGGAAATTGCATATTGGATATGGGACAAAATTTTGCCGGTCATGTAGAGTTTTCTGTAACAGGTAGAGCAGGGCATATGGTGTCTCTTACCATGGGGGAAGTATTAGATGCGGCAGGAAACTTCACTATGAAGAATCTTGTTGCAGAAGGAGCAAGTCTGATTAGTGGGCCGGTAGGGCAAAGATTAGAGTATATCCTAAAGGAAGGAAATCAGACTTTCAAATCCCATTTCCAAATGTGTGGTTTTCGCTACGTACAATTAGAAAATTGGCCAGAGGAAGTGAAAGCGGAGAATTTTAGAGGGATTGCTGTATATTCAGATATTCCGATGACGGGGGATTTTACTTGTTCGAATGAGCTGGTGAATCAGTTGGTGAAAAATGTACGTTGGAGCGAAAAAAGTAACTTTGTAGATATACCGGGAGACTGCCCTACACGAGAAAGAACAGGATGGACTGCAGATATTTCGGTTTTCTCAGAAACGGCATGTTATCTGAGTAACCCAAGAAAGTTTTTAAAGAAGTGGTTGCAGGATTACAAATTAGAACAGTCCGAGGATGGAAATCTGCCATTTGTAGTGCCGGAAGCAGGAAAGCCGGCTATTCAGCGTGGATGCATGGGCTGGTCAACAGCGATAGCCAATATTGCGATGACTTTATACAAATTCTATGGGGAAAAAGAGGATTTGGCAGATGTATATGATTGTGTAAAGCGTTTTGTGGAATTTAATGTAAAGCGTGCGAAAGAAAAGAATATATTTTTTTTGTTCCACAAGAATAGTCCTCATCGTAAGTTCATTATTGAAAAAGGTTTTCACTATGGAGAATGGCTAGAACCCGGAACTGTCATGTATAAAGACTATATTCGCGATTTGTTTTATCCGGATACGGAAGTTACAACAGCATGGTTTTATTACACTGTGAAGCAATTATCAGAAATGGCGGAAATTTTGGAAAAGAAGGATGATATTCAAAAATATCGTTCGCTCGCAGAAGAAATCAAACATGCTTATCATACGGAGTTCCTTCCAAAAGGGAAAGTAGTATCAAAAAGACATTGTCGCTATGTTCGTCCGATTGCACTTGGTCTGTTGTATAGTGAACAGGTTCAAGATACTGCGAAGGTACTTAATAAAAAATGTATTGAGAATGCATACAGAATCGGGACCGGGTTTTTAACTACATATCAATTGTTACAGGTTTTATCTGATAATGGATATGTGGATACTGCATATAAAGTATTGGAAAATACAAATCAGCCAGGATGGCTTTACGCGGTTACACAGGGGGCAACTACTACATGGGAAAATTGGTACGGCATCAACGATAAGGGAGAGCCGGTGGATTCACACAATCATTTTGCACCGGGAGCGGTAGTCGCATGGTTATTTTCCCATTGTGCAGGAATTCGTTTGATAGAATCCGGGTTTGCAAAGCTTTGCATTAAACCTATGCCAGGCGGTACCTTCACTCATGCAAAAGCAGAATATAATAGCTGTAAAGGGAAGATAGTTTCTGCTTGGAAAATAGAAAAGAATGAATTTTGGTTACATGTAGAAATTCCAAAAGAAATTAACACAGAAGTGGTACTGCCGGATGGAACAGTGCACGAAGTTATAGGTGGAAGTCATGACTTTAAATGTAACATATAACTTACTATAGGAAAGTGAGATAGACAATGACTTATAATAGTTTTAGACCAGGAAAGAAATGGTTCGATACGAATGGGAAACCGATACAAGCGCATGGTTTTTCTGTATTTTATGATGAGAAAACCAAGGAGTATTATTGGTTTGGTGAAAATAAAGAAAAGACAAAAGGTGGACTTTTTAATACAGTATGGCATTGGGGTGTCCGTTGTTATTCTTCAAAAGATTTATACAACTGGGAAGATAGGGGAATTATTATTCCACCACACCCGGATAATTTGAATAGCCCGCTTCATCCCACTTATTGTGTAGACCGACCGCACATTATTTACTGTGAAAAAACAAATAAATATGTAGCGTGGCTAAAAGTAATGGCGGGGCCGGTCAGTCAGTTCATGACAGTAATGCAGGCGGATAATTTCCTTGGACCATATGAGATGGTACATGAAGTGTATAAGCCAAACAAAATGGACGCAGGAGATTTCACGCTTGTTGTAGATGAGGAAACAAAGGTGGGGTATATCATACATGAAAGACCACATTTTGAACTTGTATGTGCAACTTTAAGTGATACCTACACCGAAGTCACAGGGGAATATACAGAGCATTTTAAGGGAATGCTTCCTCCATACACTCGTGAAGCTCCGACCTATTTTAACAGGAATGGAAAAAGATATCTCTTTACATCCGGAACAAGTATGTATTATCCAAATCCAAGTTCTGTAGCGTATTTTACAGATTTTCATGGAGAATACGTAGATTTAGGTAATCCACATATTGGAGATAGAAGCAATACCTCTTTTCACTCTCAGATTACCTGTGTGCTGAAAGTACCGGGGAAGGATTTATATATTGCTATGGCGGATCGCTGGAAACCAGGTGTTATTGGCAGACATATGTCTCCGTTGGCAATAAAAGGAGTGCAGCTTTTTTTCAAAGACTATGTACCGGATGAAACCCCAAAGGAAACAGAACCCGTATCAGGTAAATTAAGTAAACACTCAGAAAATACTTGCAAAGCCAGATATGTGTGGCTTCCAATCGAATGGGAAGGTGACAAACCGATTATCAAATGGCATGATGAGTGGAGATGGGAAGATTATGAATCGTAAATAGAATTGGATTCATTACAACTGTAACGAAAACATTCATGAGTTCGTTGATAGATTAAAAAACCTTGACTCTGCTATAGGATAAACCTATAGCGAGGTCAAGGTTTTCTATATTAACACTTTTTTGAGGTAAAAGATATAATGAAACATGTGTTAAGCAAAAAACACGAATGAATTTACGATTAACCAGGTTAAAGGAGTATCATGAGTGAAATAGAAGTAAGACACCTGACCAAAACCTTTGAGCAGAAGGGGATTGTGGTTGAGGCATTAAAAGATATTAATTTGAATATTGAAGCAGGAGACATATATGGAATTATCGGTATGTCAGGTGCAGGGAAAAGTACACTCGTCCGTTGTCTGAATTATCTGGAAAAACCGACAGACGGGCAGGTAATTGTAGCAGGACAGGATTTGGGAGCATTAAGTGAAAAGGAATTGCGTAAACAGCGCAGTGATATCGCAATGATTTTCCAGCATTTTAACTTGCTGATGCAGAAAAACGTTTTGGATAATGTCTGCTTTCCACTGTTAATTCAGAAAGTAGATAAGAAAGCGGCGAAAGAACGGGCAAGAGAACTGTTAAAAATAGTTGGATTATCCGAGAAAGAAAAAGCATATCCGGCGCAGTTGTCGGGGGGACAGAAGCAGCGTGTGGCAATTGCAAGAGCACTTGCATCCAATCCGCGGATTCTGCTTTGTGATGAGGCAACCAGTGCATTAGACCCGCAGACAACGGCATCGATTTTAGAATTATTGAAACAGATTAATAAGGATTTGGGAATTACAATTGTTATCATTACACATCAGATGGCAGTTATCCGTGAGATTTGCAACAGAGTAGCGATTATCGAACGTGGTGTATTGGTAGAAAACGGATTAGTGGAAGATATTTTTAACCATCCGAAATCACAGGCGGCACGTGAACTGATTTTAAGAGATTTGCCGGAGCTTCGGGAAAATGCCGGCATATCGGAATTGCCGGAACGCATTCAGACTGACAGGAAGCTTAGAATTGTATTCTCAGAAAGCTCTGCTTTCGAGCCGGTGATTGCGAATATGATTTTAAAATTCAATAGTCCGGTCAATATTTTGAGGGCAAATACGAAGAATGTCGGTGGTTATGCAAAAGGTGAGATGATTTTAGGACTTCCGGATGACAGACATCTTCAGGTTGATATTGAGAATTATTTAAGAGAAAAGGGATTAGAGATTGAGGAGGTGACCGGAGATGTTTGATAGTACAATTATTCAGATGCTCTTAGAAGGAATCCGCGATACGGTGTATATGACGCTTGTGTCAACATTGTTAGGTTATGTACTGGGACTTCCGATGGGAATTTTACTCACGGTCACAGACAAAGACGGAATCCGGCCGAATAGACTGATTTATAAGATACTGGATTTCATCAGCAACATGACGCGAAGCATTCCGTTTTTGATTTTATTAATTCTGCTGATACCATTTACCAGATTTTTAATCGGAAAAAGTTATGGTTCGACAGCGACAATTGTTCCGCTGGTTGTGGCAGCTGCGCCTTACATAGCGCGAATGGTGGAATCTTCTTTAAAAGAAGTAGATACAGGTGTTATCGAAGCGGCGCGCTCTATGGGCGCATCCGATTTTGATATTATTTTCAAAGTAATGCTGGTAGAAGCAAGAACATCTTTAATCGTAGGAGCAACCATTGCGACCGGTACGATTCTGGGATATTCGGCAATGGCAGGCACAGTCGGTGGAGGGGGACTTGGTGATATCGCAGTGCGGTATGGTTATCACAGATGGCAGGCAGACATTATGATTGTAACCGTTATTTTACTCATTATTTTGTTTCAGATTTTCCAGACAATCGGAATGAAGATTGCAGGAAGTCTCGACAGAAGAAAATAAATATTACAAATAAAACATAGAATGAGAGGAAAAAGAGGATGAAAAAGAGAGTATTAGCAACAATTTTAGCAGCAGTGACAGCACTGAGTTTCTGTGTGGGCTGTGGAAACAGTAATGCAGCAGGCGGTGATGACAAGACGATTACAGTAGGAGCATCTTCCACACCACATGCCGAAATTTTAGAGCAGGCAAAGCCGCTTCTGGCAGAGCAGGGATACACACTGGAGATTACAATTTTTGATGACTACGTTATTCCGAATGAAGTAGTAGAGAGCGGTGAAATGGATGCGAACTACTTCCAACATATTCCATACTTAGAAAGCTTCAATGAAGAAAAAGGTACACATTTAGTAAATGCAGGCGGTATTCATTATGAACCTTTCGGAATTTATCCGGGACAGAAATCGAATCTGGCAGATATTGCAGAAGGAGATGTGATTGCAGTACCGAATGATACAACAAATGAAGCCCGCGCACTTTTATTATTAGAGGCAAATGGTCTGCTGACTTTAAGAGAGGATGCCGGTTTGACAGCTACAATCAATGATATCACAGAAAATCCATACAAGCTGACCTTCCAGGAACTGGCAGCAGAGCAGGTGGCACGTGTAAAAGAAGAAGTTGCATTTATCGTATTAAATGGAAATTATGCACTTCAGGCAGGTTTCTCCGTGGAAAAGGATGCAATCGCATATGAGACATCGGATTCTGAAGCTGCACAGACCTATGTGAACGTCATTGCAGTAAAAGAAGGAAACGAGAACAATGCAAAGATTAAAGCTTTAATTGATGTATTGAAATCAGATGAAATTAAAACATACATTAACGATACCTATCAGGGTTCTGTTATTCCGTTTGAATAAATGTAAAAAAGCTGATTGACCCCTGTGGTCAATCAGCTTTTTTAATGTTCCAGCACATCTTTGAACTGCATATGATAAAGCTCTGTATAACGGCCTCCTTTTGCAAGCAGTTCGTCATGTTTTCCCATTTCCACTACGTGTCCATGGTCCATAACAATGATTTTATCTACATTAATGATGGTCGATAAACGATGTGCAATAATGATAGAAGTACGATGCTGCATCAGATTATCTAAAGCATTTTGTACCAACTCTTCCGATTCGGAATCTAAGGCACTTGTTGCTTCATCCAAAATTAAAAGCCGCGGATTTTTTAAGAAAACACGGGCAATTGATAAACGTTGCTTTTGACCGCCGGATAAACCGATTCCGCGTTCACCGAGTATCGTATTCCATTTATCGGGTGTCGCCATAATAAAATCGTAAGCATTGGCTGCCTTTGTTGCTGCAATTAATTCTTCCATCGTGGCATCCGGTTTGCCATAGCGTAAGTTTTCTTCAATCGTTCCGGAAAAAAGAATCGTATCCTGAAAAACCATACCCATCTGACGATAGAGAGAACAGAGGGAATAGTCAGAAACGCTATGTCCGTCAATTAAAATGTCACCGCTTTCCACATCATAGAAGCGGGAAAGTAAATTGACAATCGTGGTCTTGCCACAACCGCTTGAACCAACCAAAGCCACTTTTTCACCTTCTCTTACAGAGAAGCTGATATGCTCTAAATTAGGAACGGCACTGTCTTTATCATATCGGAATGAAACATCTGAAAAAGTAACATTAAGAGGTGTTTCATCTGTCATTTCCAATGCATCATCTTTTTCAAGAATATCCGGTTCGGTGTCTAGTATTTCAAATACACGTTCAATTCCGGCAATACTTCTGGCATAGGCAACGTTTAAGTCTGCAAAACGACGGAGTGGTGTAATCAAATATCCCAAATAAGAGTAAAATACCATCATGTCACCAAGACTCATTTCGCCTTTGACAATGAAAAAGCCGGATAAGCATACGATCACAGTGCTGATAATTTCAGAAAAAGCACTGGTGATGGACACACCCAATGCAGAAAAATGATTACGTTTGCGGGTATAATTATAAATTTGTTCGGATACGCCGTGAAAACGTTCATTTTCATAGGATTCCATATGAAAAAGTTTGATAACTGCATAACCGGACATGCGCTCTTGTATGTAGCCCGAACTATCTGAAATTTTATTCTGTGCTTTTTTGCTGCTGCTACGAATCGTTTGACGGATTTTCTTTGTAGTTAAAACAGAAAGCGGGAGCGTGATGCCGGCTATAATTGTCAATGGTACACTGATTGGAAGCATCAGTGCTAAATAGATGACAAGACAGATGGAATCAATCCAGACATTGGTGGCAACGCTCCAGATAAATTCGTGTACCTGTTCGATATCACTGTTAAAACGTGTAACTAACGCTCCGGATTTATTATCCTGATGGAAGCGGGCAGACATTTTTTGTAAATGGTCAAAAAGCTCGCAACGCATCGTGTGCATAACTCGGATTGCGACTTCTCTTGCACCGGCTTCTCGGCAAAATGCAGCCGGAATATAGACGAATACGTAAAGCATTAATAAAAGAATAAGACATTTAAAAATAATGTCTATTTTCTGCTCGGCGCTATAAGGGCTTCCGGCTACCAACAGTACATCGGTAAAGTATTTTACAACCTGCGGTAAAAGCAGAGGGAGTGTCAGTTTGATAACCCCGGCGACAGTGGAAGCTAGAATTAAGTACCAGTGAGGTAAGATATAAGTAATCGTCCGCCATGCCGGATGTTGTTTTTTGGAATTATTCATAAAATCAATCCTTTCACAAAAATATAGGATGGCCGGAGAGCCATTGTGACAACCCCGGCCTGATATGAAGTAATTACAGTATAGAGCATATATATGTTGAAAACATTCGTTTTTATTACGCTTTCTATTGCAAAAACTACGTTTTTATGACATGCTATTGATGAATAGGACAAATTGATTGAAATGGAGAGATGCTATGTCAAAACCAATGGAGGAAGGAACAGGCATTTATGTTGAGTATAAGAAAATGGGGAAGGGCTATGCCATGCCGGTTATGGAAATGGCAAAGGACTATTACGAGGTAGGATATATTATTTCCGGTGACCGTAAAACGATAACACCTACAACAATCTATCAGGCGGGTGCCGGTTGCGTGGGATTTACGCCGCCTTACGTATACCATAGAACGATGCCGACATCAGATGCACCATATGAGCGCGTATTGATTAAGTTTACGTTAGAATTTGTTGAGCCTTTTATTCAGGAAGTCGGACAGCAGGTGTTTGAACAATTAAATGAGCAGAAAATTTGTCGCTTTTCGGAAGATGCTACAAAAAAGATAGCACAGATGTTTTTAGAAATGGCAGAGGAATATCAGAAGCAAAGTCCTTACAGGGAACTTGTTTTGCAAGGGATGCTGTATCGTCTGCTTTTAACGATATATGAAGAGAGACTTCCGGAGAGTGGCGTGATACCGAACCGGACACCGCTGACGCCGCCGGTAATGGATGCAATTGTTTTTATAGAGAATCATTATGCGAGTAATCCAACCTTGCAACAGACAGCAAAAGAGGTAGGATTTTCAGCAGCGTATTTTTCTCGGATTTTTTCGGCACAATTGGGAAAATCATACACGGAATACCTGGATGATGTAAAAATTAAGCATGCGATGATTTTGCTGACACAGACCGGGAAAAGCATTATGGAGATAGCGGAAGAAACGGGATACTGTCATGGTAATTATCTTAACAGCCGGTTTAAGAAAAAAATCGGAATGACACCGGGACAGTACCGGAGACAAAATAAGAATAGGAAATAGACACATGAATAAAAATTTAGAAGAAATTTCAGATGGAAAAGTATATGGTTTGCATGATATGGTGCGAGCAGCCTGTAATGACTGTGAGGGGTGTCATGCCTGTTGTGAGGATATGGGAGATTCTATCATTTTAGATCCGTTGGATGTGTATTTGCTGCAGAAAAATCTGGGGATAATGGTAGAAAGTATGCTAGAAAAGAAAATGGAACTGCGGATGGTAGATGGTATGATTTTGCCGAATTTGATGATGGATGCGCAGACAAACTGTTGTGTTTTTTTAAATGAACAGGGACGTTGCAGTATACATGCATTTCGTCCCGGTATTTGCAGAGTGTTTCCGCTGGGACGTATTTATGATGAAGATGGTTTGTCGTATTTTTTGCAGAAAGAAGGCTGTGTGAAGTCAAATTGTAGCAAGGTTAAGGTTTCGAAGTGGATTGATACACCGGAATTACGTCTCAATCAACAGTATTTAATTGACTGGCACGATTTTCGGAAACAAATACAGAGCGTGTTAGAGGATACAGAGGATGAAAAGATGGTAAAGACGATTACTATGTTTTTGCTGAACACATTTTTTATCCAGCCGTATGATGTGACAGAGGAGTTTTACAAGCAGTTTTATATGAGATTAGAACGGATTAAGGCAGTATTACCCGAGTAAAAGGAATTTTTTGCAAATGATAGATTAGAGGAATTTGTTTAGAAATGGAGACTGTTATGGATTTTAGCAAAGTGATGAAGTTTAAATGGAGTTGGCGTGATTATCAGGCGCGCGTTTTGGAAAATGCAGAAAAATATGCAAAAGACGGAAAAGTACATATTGTAGCGGCACCGGGATCCGGCAAAACAACACTTGGAATAGAATTAATTCGAAGAATGAATGAAAATGTATTGATTCTGGCACCATCAGTTACAATCCGTGAACAGTGGGTGGCAAGGATTAAGGACGGTTTTCTTGTAGAAGGTGTGGATGCGGATGGTATCATATCGCAGAATTTAAAAGAACCAAAGGCAATTACAGTTGCTACCTATCAGGCATTGCACAGTGCTATGGTACGTTTTAAAGGAACATTGGATGACGTTACCGCGGGCGAAGAAAAGGATAAAACATTATCAGAGACAGAGGAAGTGGATTTTGAAGGATTTAATCTGATTCAGACAATGAAGGATAATAAACTGGGACTTTTGTGTCTTGATGAATGTCATCATCTGCGCAGCGAATGGTGGAAGGCATTAGAACAGTTCCGAAAGGACTGTGGAGAATTGAAAGTGATTGCACTGACGGCAACACCACCATATGATTCTACTCCGGCCATGTGGAACCGCTATATGTCTATGTGTGGTGAAATTGATGAAGAGATAACGGTACCGGAATTGGTAAAAGAGGGAAGTCTATGTCCGCATCAGGATTTTGTATATTTTAACTATCCGACGGAAGAAGAAAAAGAAGAAATTGAGAAGTTTAAAACACGCAGTAAGCAGATGTTTGATACATTGATGCAGGACGAGGAATTGTTAGAGGCGATTTCCAGTCATGCAGTTTTGACCGGTGTGATGAATGATGAGAAGCTTTATGAAGATAAAGACTACTTAAAAGCATTTTTAGTATATTTAAAGAATAAGAACGTAGAATTCCCTAAGAAGTTACAGGTAGCAGCAGGAACAATAAAACTTCCTGAAATGAATGCTTCTCATATGGAAAAATTGCTGCAAGGATTTTTGTATGATGATGCAGAAGCTTATGCGTATACACAGGAATATTCGGAGAGGCTGGAAAAAGAATTAAAAGGTCAGGGATTAATAGAGAAGAAAAAGGTTGTATTAAATACGAGTGCAGCAGTAGAAAAAATGCTGATTAACTCCAAGGGAAAGGCGAACAGCATAAGAGATATTGTACTTCATGAGTATGAGGCGGCAGGAAAAGAACTGCGTCTGCTTGTACTTACCGATTACATACGTAAAGAGTATGAGAAAGCGGTAGGTGTTCCGGAA
Source organism: uncultured Roseburia sp. (assembly GCA_964393475.1). Classification (GTDB taxonomy): domain Bacteria; phylum Bacillota; class Clostridia; order Lachnospirales; family Lachnospiraceae; genus Roseburia. The sequence continues at coordinate 48,522 of CAYMTX010000001.1, forward strand.
GCAGATATTAATGCGCTCGGTGTTCTGCCGTTTTTTGAGATGCTCCGCAGAGAAGCAGGGGATAAAGTGCGTATGGCAGTACTTTGTGGAACGATTGTTGTTATCCCGGCAGAAGCGCGTGAGGCGTTAGAAAAAGAAATAGAAGGAATCGGTAAGGTGACTTACAGCCCAATAGGTGCATTGTCAGAGGACGATTACTTGAAAGTAAATGCGGTGGGGGATGCACATTTTTTAACAAGTGCAATTACCGGTCTGTTTTCGCAAGGTCATATGCAGGTAATAATCGGAACGAAGTCTTTGCTTGGTGAGGGATGGGATTCACCATGTATCAATGCATTGATTTTAGCAAGCTTTGTAGGTTCTTTTATGCTCAGTAATCAAATGCGCGGACGGGCAATCCGTACATTTAAGCAGAATCCGGAAAAGAGCAGTAATATTTGGCATCTGGTCTGTTTGAAACCATGGGAAAACGCACAGGATGAGGAAGAAATCAGCGAAGATTTTAGTCTTTTGGAACGTCGCATGGAGCATTTCTTAGGATTACATTATACGGAAAATCGGATTGAGACGGGGCTCGCACGTTTATCCTATATAAAAGAGCCGTTTGACGAAGTAAATGTTGCCAAAATCAATGCTGATATGTTGAAACTGTCAGGAGAGCGTGCTGCTTTAAAGCAACGTTGGAATGACTCGCTGGCAATATATAAAAAGATGGAAATTGCAGAAGAGACGGAAGTTGAGGATACGTCACTTACTGAACAGGTATTTAAAGAGGCAAAAAACAACACAATTTTATGTGGTGTCGTGGCAGCCGGACTTGGTATAGCATCCTTGGCGACCGGAGGGTTACTGGGAACATTATTTGGATTAGGTGCGGTATATGCCGGATGCAAAGCAATTCCAAATGTGCCGAAAGCATTGACCATGGACACACCTGTAAAACGTCTGCGGGCTTGCGGTATGGGAATTAGAAAAGCGTTAATGAATCAGAACTTAATTCAGACTAAACGCACGACGGTAGCTGCAGAAACTACAAAAGAAAATATATCAACGGTATACCTTTGCGGTGGTACCGGTTATGAGAAAAATCTATTTGCAGAGTGTGTGCAGGAATTTTTTGCGGATATCAATGACCAGAGATATATTTTGGTTAAGAAGAGAAATCGCAAGAATGAGGATGGTTTTTACAGCGTTCCGGAATGCTTCGCAAAACGAAAAGAGGATGCGGAAAATTTTGCAAGTTGTATTGCACCATACATTGGCGAATATGAATTGGTGTATACAAGAAATGGCAAAGGCAAAGAACTTCTTTTGGAGGGCAGAGTGAAGTCTATTGAAAAATCGGGTTCTGCAAGTGCGAAACATAAGGTGGTAAGAGAAGCGCATAATTCCTAAAGATTTTAAAATGTATAAGTGACACTTATGGAAGGTTTACATAAAATAATAAGAAGGCAAACAAATGCCGAAAAATCGCATATTTTGTGAAAAATGAATTGACGGAAAATTCATTTATGTTAAGATAACTAAAGAATAAAATAGTTATGCTAGGTCGTGACATGGCGGTTTTGAGGGGACTGCCGGGGAATGGAGGTTCATGTGATTAAGGTAGTGAAATTTGGTGGAAGTTCTTTGGCGAGTGCAGAGCAGTTTGCAAAAGTAGGAAATATCATCCGAGCAGATAAAGAAAGAAAGTTTGTTGTTCCGAGTGCACCGGGAAAACGCAATAGCAAAGACACCAAGGTGACAGATATGCTATATGCCTGCTATGCATTAGCAGAGGCAGATGAAGACTTTAAAGTGCAATTGAATAAAATCAAAGACCGTTATGATTCTATTATCAATGGTCTGAATTTAAAAATGTCGTTAGAAGACGAATTTAAGAAAATTGCAGAAAACTTTAAAGCAAAGGTTGGCGTAGATTATGCCGCTTCGCGAGGAGAGTATTTAAATGGTCTTATCATGGCTAATTACCTTGGTTTTGAATTTGTAGATCCTGCAGAAACGATTTTCTTTGATGAGAATGGCGAGTTTATGCCGGAAAAGACGAATGATGTATTAGGTAAACGTTTGGAAAGTGTGGAATGTGCAGTTATTCCGGGATTTTATGGTGTGGGCGCAGATGGCAGAATTAAGACTTTTTCAAGAGGCGGTTCTGATATTACAGGTTCCATCGTAGCGAAAGCTGTAAAAGCGTCATGTTACGAGAACTGGACGGACGTTTCGGGATTCTTGGTGGCAGACCCGAGAATTGTAGAGAATCCAAGACCAATTAAGACAATTACTTATAGAGAACTGCGGGAGCTTTCTTATATGGGGGCAAGCGTACTTCATGAAGAAGCGGTGTTCCCGGTTCGTAGAGCGGGTATTCCGATTAACATACGTAATACGAATGCACCGGAGGATGCAGGTACATGGATTGTGGAGAGCACTTGTCATCAACCGGAATTTACAATCACAGGTATTGCAGGTAAAAAAGGGTTTGTTTCCGTAAATATTGAAAAGGACCGCATGAATTCAGAGGTAGGTTTTGGAAGAAAAGTATTAGCTGCTTTTGAAGATTACGGTATCAGCTTCGAGCATGTGCCGTCAGGTATCGATACTATGACTGTTTTTGTGCATCAACCGGAATTTGAGGGTAAGGAACAGGCGGTTATTTCGGCACTTCATCGTTATGCACAGCCGGATAGTGTAGAATTGGAAGCTGACCTGGCGTTAATTGCAGTTGTGGGACGCGGTATGAAGTCAAACCGAGGTACGGCAGGCAGATTGTTTGCAGCTTTGGCACACGCAAATGTTAACGTTAAGATGATTGATCAGGGGTCTTCTGAGTTGAATATTATCATTGGCGTTCGCAATGAAGACTTTGAAAAGGCAATCAAAGCGATTTATGATATTTTTGTAATGACGCGTTTATAAGAATTATGAAAAAATAAAACTTGAATGTAAAAAGTAAAAAAGGTTTTTTAGAAGGCAGAGCTGCAGTAAC
>CAYMTX010000002.1:0-46851 GCA_964393475.1 uncultured Roseburia sp.
AGACTGGTCATCATCACCTACTACACACAAATTCTTATACTTATTCGCCAGCAGACGAACAAGTTCAAACTGCACTGTATTCGTATCCTGATACTCGTCCACCATAATATAGCGCAAACGTTCCTGATAATAATTCAAAACCTCCGCATCCGCTTTGAATAACTCAATTGTTTTTACAATTAAGTCATCAAAATCCAACGCATTATTCTTACGCAGCCGCTCCTGATACTGGATACAAATACGGCACAGTTTGAGTTGATTCGTTTGTTGGCGAACAAATATAAGAATTTGTGTGTGGTAGGTGATGATGATCAGTCTATTTATAAGTTCCGTGGCGCAAATATTTATAATATTTTGAATTTTGAACGCTATTTTCCGGATGCAGTGACCATCAAGCTGGAAGAGAATTATCGCTCGACTCAGAACATTTTAGATGCTGCGAATGCTGTAATTGCGAATAATAAAGGTAGAAAGAGTAAGGCTCTTTGGACTAGAAAAGATGCAGGTGCCCAGATCCGTTTTGAGCAGTTTGAGACCGGATATGAGGAAGCGGATTTTGTGGCAGGCGAGATTAAGGACGTAGTAATGTTTGGCAAGTATCAGTACAAGGATTGTGCTGTGTTATATCGTACAAATGCACAGTCCCGTCTTTTTGAAGAACGTTTTATTACGGCGAATATTCCGTATAAGATTGTAGGTGGAGTAAATTTCTACGCCCGTAAAGAAATCAAGGATATGCTTTGTTATTTGAAGACGATTGATAATGCAAGGGACGATTTGGCAGTGCGTCGAATTATTAATGTGCCAAAAAGAGGAATTGGTGCCACATCCATTTCCAAGGTGATGGACTATGCTATGATGGAGGATATTTCTTTCTATACGGCATTAAAGAAAGCAGAGGAGATACCGAATCTTGGAAGAGGTGCAGCTAAGATTAAACCATTTGTGACAACTATTCAGAGATTTCGCAGTGCGGTAGAAATGTTGAGTGTTTCGGAATTGTTGAAGATGGTACTTGAAGATACCGGTTATGTACAGGAATTACAAGCAGAGGGAACAGACGAGGCAATTGCCCGTATAGAAAATATTGATGAGTTAATCAGTAAGACGGTAGCATATGAAGAAGGAACAGATAATCCGTCATTAAGTGGTTTTCTGGAAGAGGTGGCACTGGTAGCAGATATAGACGAGTTGGAAGAAGCGAGTGACCAAGTGGTACTCATGACGTTACACAGTGCAAAAGGTTTGGAGTTCCCGAAGGTATTTTTGACCGGGATGGAAGATGGACTTTTTCCAAGTTACATGTCTATTACTTCGGATGATTCCGTAGAAGAGATTGAAGAAGAACGACGTCTGGCATATGTGGGTATCACGCGTGCGAAAGAAGAATTGGCAGTGACCTGCGCAAGACAGCGTATGATTCGCGGAGAAACACAATATAATAAAGTATCCCGTTTTGTAAAAGAGATTCCGGCTGAGTTGATGCAGGGTGGTCCGCAGAAAATGAAATATGTAGAGCGCAGAGAGGCACCCCCAGCAAAATCGACTACAGCATATCGTGCAGCTATGGCGACCGGACATAAACCATCAGGTCAGAGTATGCAGACGATGGCATTTGTCAATTTAGGAGGTCCGAAAAAAGCAGAGTTGGATTATGGCGTTGGAGATATTGTAACTCATGTGAAGTTTGGTAAAGGTGTGGTGAAAAGTATCGTAGACGGCAATCGAGATTATGAAGTGACTGTGGAATTTGAAACTTATGGTATTAAAAAGATGTTTGCAGGTTTTGCAAAACTCCGAAAATTATAAAAAATTCGTTTTTCATAAATTTTTTATAGGATAAATGGGAAAGATATGATATACTAATACTAATGCAAGGAGTAGTATTTTCGAAAGATGCGCGTCATAATGACATGCGATAAGGAGTGGTATTATGGGAAAAGTAGAAGAACTTGTTAATGCATTAAAGGCAGCAGAATTAGAAAGTGTGAAAGAAGAGTTGATGAGCATGACGAAATTAAATGAATTATTGAACAAAAAAGAAGAAAAGAAGACTTCTAAGATTGTGTGGGTATTTGCAATTATAGGTATCATTGTTGCAGTGGCAGCTATCGCATATGCTGTATATCGTTATTTTGCACCGGATTATTATGACGATTTCGAAGATGATGAGTTCGAAGATGAATTTGAAGATGACTTCTTCGAAGATGATGTAGAAGTAGAGCCGGTTGTTGAAGAGAACACAGAAGCATAGCATTTATCGCAGAACTGAATCTGAAATTCAGCTCGCGATTCCTCCGACGCGAAGCGTCTGTGAAATGGAGATTAAGATGAATAATGAGGGCTGCACTGTCGCAGCCCTTTTTACTTTATATCATAGGAAATTACGATTTCCTATGATATAAAAATGCTCCGCGAGGAAGCACACTCGCGCGGAGAAGAATATGTCGCAAGCGACCGCGCTCGGCGCGAGAATGTGCCTTAGCACATTCTATATTTTCATAGGAAAGCTCATAATAATTTTGGGAGCAATAACAGTGATGAGGAAAGGATATTTATGAAAAAAGGACAGATTATAGAGGGAGTTATTGAACGGGTTGATTTCCCGAATAAAGGTATTATTCGAATAGAAGAAGGTAAGCAGATTATTGTAAAAAACGGTGTGCAGGGACAGAAGGTATCAGCAGTCGTTAATAAAATACGTAAGGGAAAATGTGAAGGTCGTTTATTAGAAGTATTGGAGAAGTCTCCGTTAGAATTAGAGGAACCTGGGTGTATACATTTTGCTGAATGCGGTGGTTGTACATATCAGACATTGCCGTATGAGGAGCAATTGAAAATGAAGGCAGAACAGGTGAAGAAGCTGATTGACGATGTAGTTGCACCGATTAGTGAGGGATATGAGTTTTTAGGAATTAAAGCAAGTCCGACACAGAAAGCATATCGTAATAAGATGGAGTTTTCTTTTGGAGATGCTTATAAGGACGGACCGCTGGCACTCGGTATGCATAAAAGAGGAAGCTTTTACGATATAGTACCGGTGCCGGAATGTCAGATTGTAGATGAGGATTTCAGAACGGTTTTGATGACTACGCTGGAATTTTTTACTAAACAGGGAAGTGCTTTTTATCATAAAATGAGCCATAAAGGCTATTTAAGACACCTGCTGGTGCGTAAAGCAGTCAAAACAGGAGAGATTCTTGTTGATTTGGTAACGACTACACAGCTTGAGTATATGCAGGCCGGCAATGAGCAGCATGCCAAAGAGCAGGCATTATTAAATGAATGGAAGGAAGCGTTACTTGCTAAGGAATATGCCGGTAAAATGACCGGAATTTTGCATACACGAAATGATAGTCTTGCAGATGTGGTGGTAAATGATGGTACTGACATTTTATATGGTCAGGATTATTTCTTTGAAGAGTTGTTAGGACTACGTTTTAAGATTACACCTTTTTCATTCTTTCAGACAAATTCTTTGGGAGCAGAGGTGCTTTATGAGACCGCCAGAGAATTTATCGGAGATGCGCTGGAAAAGATGCCGGAAAATGTGTCAGATAGTGCGTGTAATTTGACAGATACTAAGAATGACGGAAAGGTCGTATTTGACCTTTATTCCGGCACAGGCACGATTGCGCAGATGTTATCTCCGGTTGCAAAAAAAGTCATTGGTGTAGAAATTATTGAGGAAGCAGTAGAGGCAGCAAAAATTAACGCGGAATTGAATAATTTACATAACTGTGAATTTATCGCCGGGGATGTGTTGAAGGTAATTGATAATATCGAAGAAAAACCGGATTATATTGTACTTGACCCGCCACGTGATGGCATTCATCCGAAGGCTTTGGAGAAAATCATCCGCTATGGTGTACCACAGATGGTTTACATTTCTTGTAAGCCTACGAGTCTTGCCAGAGATTTGGAAGTATTGCAGGCAAGGGGCTATAAGGTAGAGAAGGTTTGTTGTGTGGATATGTTCCCGAATACGGTGCATGTGGAGACAGTCTGTCTTCTGACACAAAATCTTGTATAATACAAATGGCAAAACGAGTAAAAAGTACAAGATATTGTGGTGTGCGGAAACAAATAAAACAGCAAAACCAAGTGCCGTAAAGCCCGAAAATAAGGGAAAAAGAGGGGGATGGGGTTTTGCTAAATTGTTGATACATAGCATGTGGAGACGGTCTGTCTGCTCACGAGAAAAGCCCAATAAATCAAAGGATTTCGCCATTTTGGGAATAAAATAGATGTGTGTTTCTGTTTCCCAAGAGTAGGTATAGGGGAACTGATATACCCAGGGGGATAGGAAGTTTGGAAGTGAAAGAATATCTTTTGGCGTAAGGCTATTATTTGGCGAAAGAAAATGACGGCATTATATTTTCTGTAATTGGAGAATATAATGCCGTTTTTAGTATTAGATGTATTTATAAGTTTGCTAGGAGAAAAGCCCGTTTTTAATGATTATACATTAAAATCTAACTCATAGTTTCCGGCATTTGTTAATGTAAGAGTTACATAGTCTCGACCATATGTACGTAAGTCGTTATAAGTGACGACTGCATCTGATGGGAGCCCAAGTCGTTTTCTTAAATATACACCCAATTCTTCACCACCTGAATTAGATGTGAGAGCCTTAGGATATTGCCGATACGCAGCACCAGGAGCACGGTTGGATTTTGATGGTACTTCAACGCCACCTTGTTGAAATACCAGGGTCATTTTTGTGCCATCATCCCATGTCATATCAATAGGGTTTTGCATTCGTTGAATTTTTCCACCAGAACCAGAACCTACAGCACCGTTAAAAGGTATAAGTAAAGGGTAATTTGTAACATGAAATTTTCTTATTGGAAGAACAGATTCCATATCTGGACTTGTTGAAGAATGTGGTCCATTCCCCCAGTTCAATCCGTCAACATTATGAACTACGGGTTTCCCTTTATCCATGTAGTAAAGTGGAATGATTGCAGAAAAAGGGTTTCCAGTGTAGTTATTCCAACTTTTAGGAGCTTTTTTTGATCGTTTGGTTGATACTGAAAGAGTTTTTGGCTTTGTTGATGGAATAATAATAGGGTTGTCAAAATGAACGGAGGCAGAATCGATATCGGCTGCATACCTGTCTAAAAAAAGTTTGTCGGTTGGAGAATCAATTGGTGTGAGTAATTCGCTATTGGGTGTAGTAGCTAAAGCTGAAGTCGAGGCGTTTGCTGAACCGACAAGTGCATTTACAGTTACACTAGCCTGTCTGAAAATATAACACTTTGTATGTACATGGTACGTAATAGGAATATTGATTTTTAAATTTGGGTAAGTAGCCTCTAATCTTTTGAAAGAATTGTAATATGAGGTACTTATTCCATTACGCAAATACATACCGTAATAAAATATGGTAGGTACGCCTTTTTTAGCAATATTTTCAATGATATCAATAGAGAAAAAACCACTGATGATTATTATTTCATCACTTGTATCTGCATTTGCCATTACAAGTGATTCGAGATTATCTACATAAATTGACATACGAATCCTCCTGTTCTTTGTTAAGTTTTGCTAAGTGAATTATAACACATACATTCTTAAAAATATAGAGGGAGAAACATTTTATTTCTCCGTTGATAAAAAATATTTCTTGAGTTATAATGAATGCTGTGAATTCGAGAGTTATTTTACGGAGGTGGAATATGGAGGTAAGTTATAATAAATTATGGAAATTAATGATTGATAAAGGAATGCCTAATAAAAGTGATTTGAGAACTATTACAGGCATTGGTACAAATACATTAGCAAAACTCAGTAAAAATCAGCAAGTTAGTATGGAAGTACTGATGAAGATATGTAGCAAGCTTGATTGTGATATTTCGGATATTTGTGAATTCACAAAAGAAAACTAAAGGAGAATGATTACATAATGAATGCAATAGATTTATTTGCCGGTTGTGGTGGACTTTCAAAAGGATTTATGGATGCCGGATTCGATATTATCGTAGGAGTGGATAATGACCAGGCTGCGCTTAATACATTTGCTAAAAATCATAATGGTGCAGTGGCATTGAATGCAGACTTATCTAAACAAGAAACTTTTGACGAAATAAAGAGAATTGCAGGAGATAGAGAAATAGATGTAGTAATTGCGGGACCACCATGTCAAGGTTTTTCTTTGACGGGACCACGTAATTTTGATGATGAAAGAAATAAGTTATATTTGGCTGTTATCGAAATCGTAAAACAGTATCAACCAAAGGCATTTATTATTGAAAATGTTCCTGGCATGGCAACATTATATGAAGGACAGATAAAAGATGAGATTCTGCACCGTTTTAAGCAAATGGGATATAACATTGAGTGCAAAATTTTGTGTGCTGCAGATTACGGTGTCCCTCAGATGAGGAAAAGATTAATCTTTATGGGGATAAAAAAAGACATTGGAGTTCCTAAATTTCCACAAGAAAAACTTACACCAGAAAATTATTTAACCTGTCGCGATGCTGTTAGTGATTTGCCGTCATTGGAGCAAGATTTGGGATCTGAAGAAGCAGAGTATAATAGAGAGCCATTAACCAATTATCAAAAATTGATGCGAGGTAATTGTGCCGTACTTTATAATCATATTGGAACAAATCACACACAAATGGTTAAGGACACAATTGCACTTGTTCCAGAAGGTGGAAATTATAAAGATCTTCCAGAAGGATGGGGAGAGAGTAGAAAGTTCCACATGGCATGGACACGCTTAAACGGAAATGCTCCCACAAGAACGGTGGATACTGGTCATAGAAACCTATTTCACTATAAATACAACAGAGTTCCTACTGTAAGGGAAAGTGCAAGAATGCAGTCTTTTCCGGATAATTTTATATTTACAGGAACAAAAACACAGCAAAGTAGGCAGGTTGGAAATGCTGTACCGCCTCTTTTAGGGCAAGCGTTAGGTGAAGCTGTGTTATCAATAATTCAGGAGAATGGTGATAATGAAGAATAAAAAAATCAAATCGATAGATTTATTCGCAGGTTGCGGTGGTTTGATGGATGGCTTTGAACAGTCTGGCCATTATGATACAGTTGCTGCTGTTGAGTGGGAAAAAGCTCCATGTAGAAATCTCGAAAAAAGGCTAAGGGAAACATGGAACTACGATGATGCTGACCAACGAGTATTGAGGTTTGATATTCAAAGGACAGAGGAATTGTTTGTTGGTTGGAATGATGATAATGATTATGGAACATCAGTTGGACTAGATAAATTGATAGAAAAAGCAAGTGGTATTGATGTGATTATCGGTGGTCCACCTTGTCAGGCATATTCGATAGCAGGGCGTGTTAGAGACGAAAATGGAATGCGGGATGATTATAGAAATTATCTTTTTGAAAGTTATATTAAGGTATTGGAGAGATATCAACCGAAGGTATTTATTTTTGAAAATGTACCAGGAATATTAAGTGCAAAACCAGGAGATAGGAATATTATAGAGATAATTCAAGAAAGTTTTGCGGAAGCTGGTTATTGTTTGTTAGAAAATTTGAGTGAAGCGATTATAGATTTCACAGAATATGGTGTTCCGCAGAACAGAAAAAGAATGATTATTTTTGGTGTGAGAAGAGACTATTTTGGAGAAGATGCAGAAGTTATCGTCAAGAAATTTTATGCTGAGGCGCTTCCAAAATATAAATCAAAGAAAAAGAAAACTGTATTAGATGCAATAGGGGATTTACCTAAATTGTATCCTATTTCTGAAGATATAAAAGTCAATGGAACAAGAACACGTCATTCTTTGCCGACTCCAAATGTTCCTAATCATATTGCGAGATGGCAGAGTGATAGAGATGTTGGTATCTTTAAATTACTGACTGAAGATATCGAATCGGGTAAATACGAGTATACCTCTATCAAGGCACTAAAACAGCTTTATACAGACATGACGGGAAAATCATCTAATGTACACAAATATCATGTTATAAGATGGGATGAACCGAGTAATTTAATACCTGCTCATTTGTATAAAGATGGATTGAGGCATATACATCCAGATTCTTCACAGCAGAGAACTTTGACTGTACGAGAAGCAGCGAGATTACAGACATTTCCGGATGATTATATTTTTGACGGAAGTAATATGGAATTGTATAAAATGATTGGAAATGCGGTTCCACCGCGGTTTGCAAAATGTTGTGCAAATGCGGTGTACGATATTTTACAACAGTTTGATAGTGAGTAACGGAGGTGTTGGTATGGCATATACTACTCAGCAAGCTGTTAATACATTAAATGGGTATTTAGGTATTTCAGAAGAAAGGAAGGAATATATCGAGGATACCAAACACAGAGGTTTTGTATTAACACTTGATTCTGGAGAAAAAATAGTTATTTTTATTTATCCACTTGTTCATAAACAAGATAATACAAAGAATTATTTTGATACAAGAGATAGTGGTGCATATGAAAGAGGTGTTGCTTGGAAATATGCTTTAAAAAATGGAATGAAGTATTTTTGTTTTGGTGTAAATGATCAAGTGGATAAGTTCAATAATTATATATTCAGCTTGGAATGCAATGAAACAATAATTGAAAAGATATCAGGAACAAAAAATGGTTCAAGAAATGGTCCGGGAAACCAGATTATAATTCCAAATGATTATATTCCAAGTGACATGTTTGAACGAATTAAGAATAGACTTGGTATTTATATTTCAGCGATCAGAAAAGATGGTTTATATGAATACATAAAACTTTATGATAATAGACCATATTTATTGGAAAATGTTGATATTGAGGTGGAAATAGAAGATCCGGAAGAACGAAATAAGAGACTCTTTCGTTATTGGCTAGGATTACAAGTCAAGCCAGAAGGAGATTCTGATGCCGGAAATCCGTATAGTAGTACCTCAATTGATCAATATGTAAGTAATGTAGCTAATACACCGCTTGCTACGATACCGGAAAAAAGCGTCTTTTACACTACCAATATCAATGATGTAGAGACCACAATTGAAGTTCTTGATAATTCTGAAAAGAAGAATAATACACAACGAAGTGCATTAAGGAAATATCTTGAATATTTGAATAATTTGGTATCTGATGAAGATTGTGAGGATGTGCTTGAGCATAGTTTGTTTGGCATACATATTAAGCAGGAAAATGATGCGTTATCAGAAAATAATCCGCACATATGTATTGGTTGGTCAATATTAGGTGATTTGACGGGAATTGACAGTCGCGAACGACTTTCTGAGCTGTATGATGAAAAAATCGAAAAAAGTAGCAGGGGTAAAGGACAAGATGTTGGACAAGTGTGGAGATTTCTGCATGATATGGAAATTGGAGATTATGTCATTTTTGCAGAACATTCTGTCTTTCATATAGGCCGGATAGAGTCTGATTATTATTATGATAGCAGCGAAAATCCAAATCAAAGTAGGGATTATACAAATAACCGAAAAGTGAAATGGCTTAAGAAGAATATTAATCGGAATACCCTGTCTGATAATATGCATAATTCATTAAAGACAGCAATGTCGGTATGGACACTTAATGACTATAAAGCTGCTGTTGTGGATTTGTTGCGGGGAACTTATGTAAAGGATGGAACTGCTGAAATGGAAGATGAATATAAGGAACTTGTTTTTAACACAAGCTATAAATCTGAATATGAAAGAAACCGTATAGTATTTGGTGCACCTGGTACTGGAAAAAGTTATGGTTTGAAGAAGGACTGTGAAAATTTACTGAAGGATAAAAGTGGATTATATGAAAGGGTTACATTTCATCCGGATTATTCTTATTCGCAGTTTGTTGGTACATATAAACCTGTTATGGATATAGACGGAAAGAGTATAAAATATGATTTTGTACCCGGACCATTTATGCGTGTATATGTAGAGGCTTTGAAAAGTGGAAGAACGGATAATCCGCAACCACATCTTCTGTTGATTGAAGAAATAAACCGAGCAAAAGTGGCAGCAGTTTTTGGAGATGTATTCCAATTACTTGACAGGGATGAAAATGGTGTTAGCGAGTATGAGATTCAGGCTTCAGAGGATATTAGAAGATATCTTGCTGACAAACTGGGTGGAAGTCCGGATAATTATCAGAGAATTAGAATTCCGAACAATATGTTTATCTGGTCAACAATGAATAGTGCGGATCAGGGAGTATTTCCTATGGATACTGCATTTAAGAGAAGGTGGAATTTTGAATACCTTGGTATTAATGAAAATGAAGAAGAAATCTCTGATATTGGTAAGATAATTCTTGCCGGAAGTGATGAGCCGATTGAATGGAATACACTTCGTAGGGCAATTAATGCAAAGATGTCTTCTGAGCAGTTTAAGATTAATGAAGACAAATTAATGGGTCCGTTCTTCTTGTCTAAAAAAATAATAAAATCAGATGAAAATGGGATGATTGTTGATGTTGCTAAATTTATGGATGCATTCAAAAGCAAGGTCATTATGTATCTGTATGAAGATGCTGTAAAACAAGGAAAACATAGATTTTTTGATGGCTGTGACAGCAGTAAATATTCATCTGTTTGTGATGCGTTTGATGAAAGTGGAATGGGAATATTTGGACCAAACTTTAAAGAAAATTTCTATGATAAACAAAGGGATGAGGCATAATGAAGGTTGTTTCACGATATGTTAGGGAACAGAAGCGTTATACAAAAAATGAACTTAGAAATATATTTTCCTTTGACGAAGCCGGAATAGAAAAATTCATAAAAAACCTAAAGGCGTATGGGGTTCTTAAAAGTGTAAAGAACAATAACGATCAGCTTGAAATGTCGGATCTGGTAGATGATGATGTGGAAATCACGGATGAAACAGCAGAAAGTGGGGATTGTCTGTATGTGTTTACCTATGTTGGAATTATTACATGCGGAAATCGTGTCATTAAGGTATATCCGAAATATCTGCAGGCAAAAAAAGAAAATAGTACGGATGAAATGAAGCAGGTACTTAAGGTTCTTGAGAAATACAGTCGGTCTGAGGAACAGATCATAAATGTATTCAACGGAGATGGAGAGAATAGAAGTTTTAATATTCTTGCGGTTATCCTGTATCTTCTCAATGATTATTATGAGTATGGTATTTATACCAACAGTGAAGACATCATTGAAATTAATGGAGAAGGAGAAATTCTCTGGGGAAAGACAATTGATGAAAGTTTTGCATTGATTGAGGATAACCGTCCATACTATATGGAATTGTATACTCAGAAGTCTGTAGAAGACGATATGGACTATTTTAAACGCTTGCATGAATGCGTACTTACGGAATGTTCCAGACAGCTTCACGATGCACAGCTTGATATATTGTTCGATATGGAAAGCATTGAATTATCAGAGGAGTCATTGGATGATTTTGGAGATAAGGAATATGTCCTTGAGCGTGTATTGAAGGAACTGAATCTTCAATTTAATACCCGTAGGCAGATACTTTTGAAAACTCTGTATGCTTATATAGCACAAAACAGGAAACTGTTAGATGAGAATGATGGAATTAGTATGTATGGAACAACGGCGTTTCATGCAGTCTGGGAAAAAGCCTGTGCAGAAGTATTTGACAATAAATTACAGACATCTCTTGGCAAGCTGAATATGTCTGTACCACTCGCAGAACGGTATCAGGGAAAGACGGAAAGACGGCAGAAATTAATTGATATTATTGAAAAACCTGTATGGGAAGGTGTAGATACAGAAGCAAAGGCTGCAGATACACTGATTCCGGATTTAATTAGTATACCGTGTATAGATGGAAAAGACTGGTTCATTATTTTCGATGCAAAATATTATAACCTTCAGCTTGAAAAAGGAAAGTCACTTAGAGGGAATCCGGGTATTGGGGATGTGACCAAGCAATATTTGTATCAACTGGCATACAAGGATTTTATCAATGCTCATTATATTACGGAAGTGCGTAATTGCTTTCTGATGCCGACTGAGGAAAATGAAATTATAGCAAAAGGTGTAGCTAAGATGCCGATGCTTGAAGCTTTGGGTCTTGAAAATATACAAATACGTTTAATCCCAGCTACAAAACTGTACGATTGTTATCTGATGGACAGTCATATGGATATTAAGGAACTGATGCTGTAAAGGAGGAATGAAGTTATGCCATTTCCAAATGAAAAAATAATTTATGAAATACCAATATATTCAATGACGGAAAAAGAATTCAAAAAACGTTGGGATAAATGGAAACAGGATTGGTATGATCGGTCAGAATATATGGGACATACTCCTGAATAAATAGAAGAAACCGTTTCTATGATTATGGAAAGTACATATCCACGAAATGTATGGAAATATAATCAGATAGTGGGATTAGTAGAAATAGCAATAAGTCCAAGGGATATTTCCTTCAATGTTCAGAAAACATTAGATTCCAGAATACAGGCTGTTGGAAAAACAAAGCATTATATTCAGGATATGAGAACGAATGGAATGCATTTTCCTATTGGTGAGATGTCTAATGGGGAACTTGTTGACCAAATAGAAGAGTATCTTTGTGCGATACAAAAAAGTCTTCCGAAATGGTTCTGTTTGTATTTGGATACGTTCAATACTGTAAAGCATCATATTGATTTCAAGGGAATACAAAAAGATTTATAGAAAATATGAAGGTGAAGCGGTTCTCACATAATATTTCATGAGAATGCTTCACCTTTTACATTTTAGAAGTTATTGTTCTATATGGTTGGATAAAAGGTATAGTATTTTATCCTTCAATCGGAATATAACGGGATTTGGTTTCGACTGCTTTCGGTTCTTCTTTTGGAACGTGGAAAGAGAGGATACCGTTCTCATATTTCGGGTGAATATCTTCTGTCTTGACATGCTTGCCTACATAGAAGCTACGGCTCATACTGCCGGCATAACGTTCCTGACGAACATATTTACCGTTTTTGTCCTTCTCGTCTTTATCCAGACCTTTGGCTGCATTGATGGTTAAATAACCATTTTCAAGCTGCATCTGGATTTCATCTTTCTTGAATCCCGGTAAATCAATGTCAACTTCATAGCTGCCATCTTTTTCCTTCACATCGGTTTTCATCATGTGTGCAGCACGTTTTCCGTAAAGCTTTTTGTCTACGTCTGCAAAATCAGGAAATTCAAAAACATTCATAAAATCATCAAATAAACTTTCTCCAAAAATACTAGGCATTAACATAAATCATATCTCCCTTCGTAAGTGAAATGTTTAGCACGCTGGTCGATGTATGATTGGCTCAGGTGTTGCAATTGTTTTTGGAGCATTGGTGAGGAAACTATGTTCCTTTCATTCCCTCTTCCTTTGTTCTAACTATGTTATAGCACTTTTGTTAGCACTCGTCAATAGGGAGTGCTAACAAAAAATGTGAAGAATTTGTGAACTTGCTAAATGAACTATATGTGATATGATAAATAGTAATGAAAAAGTTCTGCAAGGCTACGCAGCTCGATGAGAAGAAATGCCTCTAAGAATGTAGGAGTAAAGGAAAGATGAATACGATTGTCAGAAGCGCAAGAATAGAAGATTACAATGCGGTTATCACCATTCTGAATCAGGTGCAGCAGATGCATGTGGATTGGAGACCGGATATTTACAGACCGACCGATAATCTGATTCCGGAAGAAAGTTTTGAAAAGCTTACAGAGAGTGATACGTTTTTCGTGGCAGAAATGGAAGGAACGATTGTTGGTGTTTTGGAAATCGTATTCCGTCATATTGAAAGTCCGTCACATGTAACGAGAAGTGTGATTTTTATTGATACTATGGCAGTGGATGAAAAGTACCGCGGAATGGGCATCGGTCATCTTTTTTTTGATAAGGTGAAAGAAATCAGGGAAGAGAAGAATTGTGACGGAATTGAATTGCAGGTAAATGCAAAGAATAAAGCTGCATACGAGATGTATAGAAAATACGGTTTTACCGAAAAATCAATCAATATGGAATTGTTATAAAAAGGTAATTAGGAAAGTACTGAATCATTACGAAAAGTATATTTTGTCCGGAGTTGTACACAATTTTAATAGAAGGAAAGGAAAGAGAGTATGAAAAACAATGAATTAGCAGAAGGAATCTATTATATTGGAGCAAATGATACGACAATCGATTGGTTTGAGGGGCAGTACAAAGTACCAAACGGAGTTTCTTATAATTCTTATGTCATTATAGATGAGAAAATTGCCGTTATGGACAGCGTGGATAAGCGTTGTTTAAAAGAATGGTTTGCAAATTTAGAACAGGAGCTGGGAGAGCGAGAACCGGATTATCTGGTGGTACAGCATATGGAACCGGATCATTCCGGCAGTGTTATGCAGTTTGCAGAGCGTTATCCGAAAGCAAAGATTGTATGCAGTGAACGGGCAGTTGCTATGTTAGGGCAGTTCTTTCCGATGGAATTGGGAGAACGGTGTCAGACAGTAAAAGAAGGGGACGAACTGAAGCTGGGACATCATGTACTTACCTTTTTGATGGCTCCGATGGTACATTGGCCGGAAGTAATGGTGACATATGATAAGACAGAAAAAGTTCTTTTTTCAGCGGATGCGTTTGGAAAGTTCGGGGCATTGAAGAATGGTCTTTTTGATACAAGCGGATGGCTGAATGAAGCGCGCCGTTATTATATTAATATTGTAGGAAAATACGGACCACAGGTGCAGGCATTGCTGCGTAAGGCAGGAACGGTAGAGATTGCTTTGATATGTCCGCTGCATGGCCCGATTCTGCGGGAAAATCTGTCTTATTATCTGGAGAAATATCAGACATGGAGCAGTTACCAGCCGGAGAAGGAAGGTGCAGTGATTGCTTATGCATCTATTTACGGGAATACAGAGGTGGCAGCATTAGAATTAGCAGACCTTCTGAAAGAACAGGGAGTACCGGAGGTTATTGTATACGATTTGGCGAGAGATGATGTGTCAGGAGCAGTGTCAGCAGCGTTTTGTTATGACAGATTAATCGTGGCTTGTCCGACGTATGATGGTGGTCTTTTTCCATGTGTGGAAAGCTTTCTTGCGCGGTTACGCTCTAAGAATTACCAAAAACGTACTGTGGGACTGATTGAAAACGGAACATGGGCGCCTATGGCTGGAAAACTGATGAAGGAACAGTTTGAAGCAATGAAGGAAGTGAAAGTGGCAGAGCCTGTGGTAACTGTCCGTTCTTCTTTAAATGAAAAATTACGAGAAGATTTAAAACAGTTGGCGGTTAGAATCGCAGCTAAATGATAGTATGAACGATTTAAAAATGTTCTCGGAATGGAGGCAGTATGGCAGGATATATTTTGGAAGGCTGTGTAGACAGCGTAGAGTCCGCGGTCATTGCCACACGGGCAGGAGCAAACAGACTGGAAATATGCGGGAATCTGATGATTGGTGGGACAACACCTACGTCAGCGATGTTTACACAGATTCAGAAAGAGTGTGATAACAGGATGAATGTGCTGATTCGTCCGAGATTTGGAGATTTCTGTTATACGGAGTATGAAGTGGCTGTGATGGAACAGGAGATTGCAATGTTCCGTGAACTGGGTGCTGATGGTGTGGTAATCGGTGCACTGACTCCAGACGGGGCGGTGGACTGGAAGATAATGGAACGGCTTCTTGCGAAAGCAGAAGGAATGTGGGTAACACTTCATCGTGCATTTGATATGTGCAGAGAACCTTATAAGGAGATGGAACAGGCAATTGCACATGGCATCAATGCGATTCTGACTTCGGGGCAGGAAGATAACTGTCTGAAGGGAAAGGCATGTATCCGGGAACTGGCAGAGCAAAGCAACGGACGGATTCAGATTCTGGCAGGCGGCGGAGTAAGACCGGAGATATTGGAAGAGATGATAGCAGATACTAAAGTGACGGCATTCCATATGTCGGGAAAAGAGGTACTGGACAGTCCGATGCGCTATCGGAAACCGAATGTACATATGGGGCTTGAAAGTATCAGCGAATATGATATTTGGCGGACAAATGAAGAAACGATAGCTGCGGCTAAAAACGTACTCAAACATTTACTATTGGAGTAAGAAAAAACCGACCGTGACAAGCGTTTGTACTTGACATGGTCGGTTCTTTTTGATTGCCTGTTTTCATTCCTTGCTGACAGCTTGGGAACACATCAAAACCTAAATCAGGTTGACCGGAAAGCATCCTTTTGTTATAATTAGTTTAATGAGTAAAAGTATTAAAGCGTTAAATTATGAGGGGTATAATTAAAAGTTATGGTTATTACAGATTATTTAGAGCGAAACGCCAGAGAGTTTCCAAATGACATCTGTTTGGTAGAGATTAATCCGGAGATTAAAGAAGACCGCAGAGTTACATGGAAAGAGTACGAATTGATTGAGCCAACACCAAAAACGAGTTACCGTAGGGAAATTACATGGAGTGTATTTAATGAAAAGGCTAACCGGTTTGCGAATTTGCTGATTCAGAGGGGAATAAAAAAAGGTGATAAGGTAGCAATTTTATTGATGAATGGTTTGGAGTGGCTTCCGATTTACTTTGGTATTTTAAAAACGGGGGCATTGGCTGTACCGCTTAATTTTAGATATTCTTCGGATGAGATTGAGTATTGTGTAAATTTAGCTGAGGTAGATGTGCTGGTATTCAGTAATCCATTTATCGGACGTGTCGAGGAGATTGCGGACCGTATCAGCAAAGGCAGACTTTTGATATACGTAGGGGAAGGTTGTCCGGGATTTGCTGACGATTATAATTCTTTATCAGCTAATTGTTCCAGCCGTTCACCGGTGGTAGAACTATATGACGATGATGATGCGGCAATTTATTTTTCGTCAGGAACGACCGGTTTCCCAAAAGCGATTTTGCATAAACACAGAAGTCTGGTACATGCATGTCGCGTTGAGCAGAATCATCACGGACAGCAGAAGGATGATGTGTTTTTGTGTATTCCGCCATTATACCATACCGGTGCAAAAATGCATTGGTTTGGCAGTTTAGTTTCAGGAAGCAAAGCTATTTTATTAAAGGGGACTGCACCGGAGTTTATTTTAGATGCAGTATCGAAAGAAAAATGTACGATTGTATGGCTGCTGGTTCCGTGGGCACAGGATATTCTTGAGGCCATTGAGAGTGGCAGAGTGAATTTGGAAGATTACGATTTAAAACAGTGGAGACTGATGCATATCGGAGCACAGCCGGTTCCGCAGAGTTTGATTAAGAAATGGAAGACTTTTTTTCCGAATCATCAGTATGATACGAATTACGGTTTATCGGAATCGATTGGACCGGGATGTGTACATCTGGGTGTAGAGAATATTCACAAAGTCGGCGCAATCGGAAAAGCCGGTTTTGGATGGGAAGTACGTATTGTAGATGAACGTCATAATGTTGTAGAAAAAGGTGAAGTGGGAGAACTCGCGGTAAAAGGTCCGGGGGTTATGACCTGTTATTACCATGATGAACCGGCTACAAGTGAGGTCTTGCAGGATGGCTGGTTATTTACCGGTGATATGGCTCAGGAGGACGAAGATGGATTTATCTTTTTGGTAGACCGTAAAAAAGATGTTATTATTAGCGGTGGCGAGAATCTTTATCCGGTGCAGATTGAAGATTTTATACGGACAAACGAAAAAATACATGACGTAGCTGTAATTGGGTTAAAAGATAAGCGTCTTGGAGAAATTGCTGCGGCGATTATTGAGTTAAAAGAAGGTGTTATCATGACAAAGGAGGAAGTGGACGGATTTTGCATGGCACTTCCAAGATATAAACGTCCGCATGAAGTTATTTTTGCAGATATTCCACGTAATCCGACCGGAAAAATCGAAAAACCAAAGCTGCGTGAAATATATGGAGCAAATCGCTTGATTGCAGAACAGAATATGGGATAAGAGAGGAATTAGATATGAGTGAAGTTAAGATTATGCTTGGCAATGAAGCGATTGCCAGAGGTGCATTTGAAGCAGGTGTAAAGGTATCTGCGGCATATCCGGGTACACCAAGTACAGAAATCAGTGAAAATATTGTAAAATATCCGGAGATTTATGCAGAATGGTCACCGAATGAAAAAGTAGCGATGGAAGTAGCAATTGGCGCATCTATCAGCGGAGTACGTGCTATGGCTTCCATGAAGCATGTAGGAGTGAATGTAGCTGCAGATCCACTGTATACGGTTTCTTATACCGGAGTAAACGGAGGACTGGTTTTAGTGGCAGCAGATGATCCGGGATTGTATTCTTCACAGAATGAGCAGGATACCAGATGTGTAGCAAGAGCAGCTATGGTGCCGGTTTTAGAACCTTCTGATTCGCAGGAAGCCAAAGACTTTATGAAGTATGCGTTTGATTTATCAGAAAAATACGATACACCAGTGATTTTGCGTACAACAACGCGTTTGTCACATTCTCAGGGACCGGTTGTTTTAGAGGAGAGATGTGAACCGACAGATGCTGTATATGAGCGGAATCCGGCAAAGTATGTCATGATGCCGGGGAATGCTAAGGGTCGTCATGTATATGTAGAGCAAAGATTAAAAGCGATGGCGGAAGATGGTTGCAGGATGCCGATTAATAAAGTAGAAATGAACGATACTAAGATTGGTTTTATTACCAGTGGTATTGCATATCAATACGTAAAAGAAGCTTGTCCGGAAGCCAGCGTATTAAAACTTGGTATGGTGCATCCGCTTCCGCGAAAATTAATTGAAGAGTTTGCGACTAAGGTTGATACACTATACATATTTGAAGAATTAGAGCCTGTTTTTGAGGAACAGATTAAATCGTGGGGCATCAAATGCATCGGAAAAGAGATTTTTACAGTGCAGGGCGAATATAGTGCAAATATGATTCGTAAAGCTGTTTTAAAAGAGACGCCGGAGTTAAATACACCGGCACAGGTGCCTGCAAGACCGCCGATTCTCTGCCCGGGATGTCCGCACAGAAGCGTGTACTCGGTATTGCATAAGTTGAAAATTCATGCAGCAGGTGACATAGGATGTTATACATTAGGCGCAGTTGCACCGCTTAGTGTAGTAGACACTACCATTTGTATGGGAGCAAGTATTTCTACGTTGCATGGTATGGAGAAAGCAAAGGGAAAAGAATATATTAAAAACTGGGTAGCGGTTATCGGTGATTCTACTTTTATGCATACCGGAATGAACTCATTAATGAATATGGTATATAATCAGGGTACCGGAACGGTAATGATTTTAGATAATTCTACAACCGGTATGACCGGGCATCAAGACCATGCCGCCACAGGAAGAACGTTGATGGGGCAGGAAGTCCCTGCAATTAATATTTACCAGATGTGCAAGGCGATGGGCATAAAAAATGTTGTAGAAGTGAGTGCATTTGATACAGCAGAATTAGAGCGTATTGTAAAAGAAGAAATTGCAAAGGATGAGGTTTCAGTTATTATTACAAAAGCACCTTGTGTCCTGCTAAAGAAACAAAAGAGCAACCTTGTTTGCCGTCCGGTTTCTGATAACTGCAAGAAATGCGGTGCGTGTCTGCGTCCGGGATGTCCGGCTATTACGAAAAATGCAGATGGTACGATTCATATTGATGAGACGATGTGCAATGGATGCGGACTGTGCAAGGGATTGTGTAAGTTTCAGGCAATTGAGCAGGTGGAGGTGTAAGAAGATGGCGAATGATACAAAAAACATTATGATTGTAGGTGTCGGTGGACAAGGAACACTTCTGACAAGTCGCATTTTAGGAGGGATTACCGTAGCAGCCGGGTATGATGTGAAACTTTCAGAAGTGCATGGTATGGCACAACGCGGAGGAAGTGTAGTAACTTTTGTACGTTATGGTGAGAAGGTTGCAGAACCAATTGTAGAAGAAGGGCAGGCTGATGTGCTTATTGCATTTGAAATGTTAGAAGCGCTTCGCTACGCACATTATTTAAAGAAAGACGGTGCGATTGTAGTAAATGAGCATCGTATTGACCCGATTACTGTTGTGACAGGAATGGCAAATTATCCGGAAAATGTTTTAGAGATACTTGAAAGCAAACATAAAGTATTCAAAGTAAATGCGATGGAAGAGGCATTGAAACTGGGAAATGCCAAGGTATTTAATATCATCGTGCTTGGTGTAGCTGCACGTCATATGGATTTTTCAAAGGAAGCCTGGCTTGATGTGATAGAAAAAACCGTGCCGCCTAAGACAGTAGAGATAAATAAGAAAGCATTCTTATTAGGATTTGAGGGGGAGTAAGAAAGTGATTTGGAATGAAGCAAAAGAATGTATGAGCCGCGATGAAATGCGTCATTTACAGAGTAAACGTCTGGTGAAGTTAGTGGACCGCGTTTATCATAACGTAGAATTTTACCGTAAAAAAATGCAGGTACTCGGTGTAGAACCGGGAGATATTAATGGGATTGAAGATATTACTAAGTTACCGTTTACCACAAAAAGCGATTTGCGTGATACGTATCCGTTCGGACTTTTTGCAGTGCCACAGTCGCAGATTGTGCGTGTGCATGCATCAAGCGGAACGACAGGAAAGGCTACCGTTGTTGGTTATACAAGAAAAGATATAGAAATCTGGTCGGAATGTGTAGCGAGAGCATTTTCACAGGCGGGATTAAATCGTGACGATATTATACAGATTGCATATGGTTATGGATTATTTACGGGTGGACTTGGTGCTCATTACGGTGCAGAGCATTTGGGAGCAACGGTAGTTCCTATGTCTACCGGTAATACCAAAAAATTAACAACGATGATGAAAGACTTTGGTGCGACGGCAATTGCATGTACGCCGTCTTATCTCTTACATATTGCTGAGACATTAGAAGCAGATGGTGACTTGGACAAAATTAAGTTGAAAGCTGCTATTTGCGGAGCCGAGCCTTGGACAGACCAGATGCGCAGGCAGATTGAAGAAAAACTCCATATCAATGCATTTGATATTTATGGTTTGTCAGAAGTTATGGGACCGGGTGTGGCATGTGATTGTATTCATCATAAGGGCTTGCATGTTTATGAAGACCATTTCTTCCCAGAAATTATTAATCCTGAGACCTTGGAAACACTTCCGGAAGGAGAAACAGGGGAATTGGTATTTACGACGTTGACCAAAGAAGGGCTTCCGCTTCTCCGTTATCGTACCAGAGACCTTACAAGTATAGATTATAGTAAATGTGAGTGTGGAAGAACGCTTCCGCGTATCAGCCGTTTTAAAGGACGTTCGGATGATATGCTTATTATTCGTGGTGTAAATGTATTTCCGTCTCAGATTGAGGCAGCATTACTGGAAATGGGTGAAGCATCACCTCATTATATGCTTGTGGTTGACCGTGTGAATAATTTGGATACGTTGGAAGTACAGGTCGAAGTAGATGAGAAGTTTTTCTCAGATAAAATCGGTGAACTGGAAAATCTCTCAAGAAGGATTGCACATGTTATCCAGCAGGCAATCGGCTTAGCTGCCAAAGTAAAATTAGTAGAGCCAAAGACGATTGAGAGAAGCATGGGTAAGGCAGTTCATGTCATTGATAAGCGTAAACTTGTGTAAGTTGAAAGGGGAAGGTTATGTTTGTAAATCAGTTGTCTGTTTTTATCGAAAACAGAGAAGGACGTTTAGAGCAGGTGCTTGAAACGTTAAAAGAGAAGAATATTAATATCATTTCGTTGTCACTGGCAGATACAAGTGATTATGGTCTGCTTCGTATGATTGTATCAGAACCGGAACTTGGAAAATCGGCATTAAGGGAAGCAGGATTTTCTGCAATGCTGACACCGGTATTAGCAGTAAAATTGTCGCATCAGGTAGGGCAGCTTCAAGTGCTTCTTTCCGAAATCTGTAAGGCGGGCATTAACATTGAATATACTTATGCACTTGCAACCGGTAGTGATGATGCTTCGATTGTTATTAAAACTGCAGATTTAGAAAAAGCGGCAGCAGTTTTAGAGAAAAACGGAGTAGAATTAATCCGGGCAAAAGAGTTGGAAAATGTTTTTACTGTAATTATTTAATGATTAAACGCGTTAATGCGGTAAAACAAGAGAGGCGATAAATATGATAATTGATTTTCATACGCATATTTTTCCGGATGCAATAGCAGAGCGGACAGTTGATATGTTATACCAGAGATGTAAAATTGCACCGTCCACAAATGGTACAGTGGATGGATTATTACAGTCTATGGAGCGGGCAGGTGTGGATATGTCGGTGATTCTTCCGGTGGTTACAAAACCATCCCAATTTTACAGCATAAACACTTTTGCACAGAGTATCAATGAGAAGTATGCAGGCAGACTGATTTCGTTTGGCGGAATCCATCCTGACAGTGAAGACTATAAAAAAGAATTAAGAATTATCAAAGAAATGGGACTGCCGGGCATCAAACTGCATCCGGAGTATCAGAATACGATGATAGATGATGTGCGTTACATGAATATCATTGAATATGCCAGCGAGTTGGGCTTGATAATCAGTACACATGCAGGTAAAGACAGTGGTTTTACACATGCGAAGCATTGCCCGCCGGACAGAATGAGGAAGGTTTTAGATACAATAAAACCGGAAAAATTTATTGTGGCACATTATGGCGGATGGAAACAATGGGAAATGGTATATGAGTATCTTGCAGGAGCAGATGTATATATTGATACATCAGTTACACTTAACTATATTGAGCAGGATTTATTCTTAAAAATATGGGAAAAGCACGATAAAAATAAAATATTATTTGCGACGGATTCTCCTTGGGACGACGCGGCAGTGGCGGTTCAAAAGTTGCGCGCACTGCCGGTCCCTCAAGAGGAAAAAGAAGCAGTTTTTTGCCGGAATGCAAAACGGCTTTTAGGTTTGTAGTATACTAATTTCGTTTTTCCTGTGCTTTGATGATTTCCTTATAATAATCAACAGCACCCGGTAAGCAGCCGGCTTCGATATTTTCATTTAATCCATGCATACCGGCCATTTGTTCCGGTCCATAATTTACAGGACTGAAACGGATACAGTTGTCTGCAACTTCGTCATAGAAGCGGGCATCTGTACCACCGGTTACAACATAAGGCAGAATGCCAATACCCGGAAAACAGGTGTTAATCGTATTCTGTGTAATAGCAAATGCGTCACCTTCTAAATCAAGTGATTTGGAAGGATAACCACGATAAATCACTTCTGTCTCTAAGCCGAATTTTTCTGCCAGTTTAGTAATGACTTCAATACTTTCATCTGTACCTTGATGTGGGATATAACGCATATTCGCACATACGCTTGCTTCCTGCGGTAGGACATTGTATCCGGCAGAACCGGACTGCATCGTGAAAGCGATTGTTGTCTGTAACATTGCTGCAGCCTGTGGACTTATCATCGGCATAACTTTTTTCAGAAGCGGACGGAACAACCAGAGATTTGCCATAACAAGACGCAAACCGAAATTGTCCACGTAAGGTGCAATGCGTGTAAACATTGCATTTACAGCAGGAGAAAAGGCAACGCGGAATGGCGTATTCTTTTCTACGTGACTAATAAATTTGGCAAGACGCGGAATAGGTGTGTTTTTACCGGGTGCGCTTGCATGACCGCCATTGCTTCGTGCGATGAATTTTACATCGCCGTATCCCTTTTCAAAAATACCGACAGCAGCGAAGTGACCATGAACACCGCCGATAGGATCTTGTATGATACTTCCGCCTTCGTCGCAGAGCATGAATAAATGAACATTATGTTCTTTTAACCAGTTAGCAAGTTTTGGAGCACCACTGCCTCCGATTTCCTCAGTACAACTGCTTCCCATGTAAATATCACAGGCCGGAATATAACCTTCGGCAATCATTTCTTCGGCTGCCTGTAAAAATGCCATCAGACTACATTTCGTATCAGCAGCACCACGTCCCCAAATTTTACCATCTGCAATCGTGCCGGAAAAAGGAGGATATTTCCATTCGCCGGTTGCTTCTACTACATCCATGTGGCTGATTAACATAATCGGTTTGTCAGAGGTCTGTCCATTCCATTTTAGTAACAAGTTACCGTCAATCTCAACTTTTTCACAAACTTCGAATACTTTCGGAAATAATTCTTCTAAGAGTTTATGGAAGGTAAGAAATTTTTCAATTGCCGGGTCGTTTCGGTCTGAAATGGTTTCCACCTGTACCATGCGGGATAATTTTTCCGAATAGGTATCTATACGTTTAGTATCTGAAGATAAGGAAAACGAGGTCTTTTTGTGCGGTAAAACCAAAGTACGGACAATGGCAATCAGCAGGCAGACCAGTAAAATCCCAAGAAATAATAAAAGTATTGTAACAATATGCTGCATTAGTGATTCTCCTTTTTTGCTGTCTTAGCAAGTTCATTTTCTTCCTTGCGGAATAAAATGAATGCATGACCGATGGTAATGGCACCGCTGATTAACATTAGGAAACCAACATTTGAAATCAGGCTCGGTATACAGATAAATAATAAGGTCATAACGATTAATGGAAGCGCAACCAGATTTTTACCTTTGCGGAAGTACTGGAATGCCATAGCACCAAAGAGTGCAGGAACTACGTTGTTATAAGCTGGCTGTAATACTTCTGCTTCCAAAATAGGACGGAGCGGGGTAATCATAAGTACGCCTAAGGCAATGACAAGTGTAGTCACCAGAGACGAGGTTGCGATGGATAATGTAGATACAATGTCATTTTCCGGCGTACCTGCTTTGGTACCAACGATATCTCTTGCATTAAGTGCACATGGAATCTTCATATTAATCAGGTTACCTGTGATGAAGCCTAAGTAACTTCCGCCTGCACCAAGCATTGGTGTGTAAATCAAAAATTCTACGATACAGCTTGGAATATAGATAATTGCAATCTGTGCAAATCCTTTCCAAAAAGCAGGCATGTTAGGCATAGCATTTAAAGAAACGCCCATTAAAAACGGAGCAGCAATCAATAGCAGTACGCCGATGGTTAAACCAATGCGTCCGAAAAGGTGTGTACGTTCGTTATATTTTTCAAGATATAATTCTTTTTCTTTTTCGTTCATAGTAAATTCCGTTGTCCTTCCTTAGAAAATGATACCGCAAATCACAGCGGCAGCCATACCGACTAACATACTGCCGGCGATGGAGAAGTTGTCAAGCCAAGCCATTTTCTTCTTTTCTGCGAAGTATGTAAATACTGCCATTGCAAAAGCTGCAAAAACAAAAGTTACAATCTGTAAGTATTGGCCGGTTACAACCAGAGTACCATTCTGAAGCTGAATAAGTTGACCGATGTAGCTGCCTGTATAAGCAGTAATTAAACCGATAAACATAGCTGTCATGGCAACATCACCGAAGCTTCGTCCACTGCTTTTTTGAGATTTTTTACCGGTAAGTTTTTTGCAGTAGATTTTACCGAAGAAAATTGTGCAAACACATCCCCAGATAATACCCATGGTCATGAGTAAAGCAATGGTAGTAAAAGCTTCTGGTGTCATTTCCGTTGCGTTAAGACCGGAAAGACCGATACTTTTTGCTGCGATATCTGCAACACTTGTCTCATAGTGAAGAGCACCAACTACAGAAAGACGGAGCCAAGGCAGAGGAATGCCGAGTGTTCCTGAAAGTGCAATTACGCCGAGCAAAATGCTGACACTTGGTAAAATTGAGAAAGTAACGCTGGAAGTGATGGCACGTTTCAGTTTTACTTTGTCCATACCAAGCGCGAGTCCTGCGCGGTAAGAGCGGATTAAAAAGAAAATACTCATTCCGGCTACAAATAAAATGATAGCACCGGAAATAAGATACAGCGGAGTGCTGCTTAATAGGTCTAGTACGTTCATATAGAGTTCCATCCTTTGTAATAATATTATAGTTCTTTCATATTATATTTGTATTTGCCATGAAAAGCAATCTTTGTTGTAGTTACTTTTTAAGCAACACTTCGTTTTCAAATAGTAGAAATGAGGATTAGAAAGAGCGTAAATGCAACATACTACCATAAAAAGGGAAGCAGAGTGTAAAATGCACTCAGAAATGAGGATTGTATGGAATCATTATGGAGACAACAAACAGGAAGGATAAAACCACACTTAAGAATGGAACAGGGAACAATAAGAGAGTCTCACTGGGATGTAGTTGTAATAGGTGCAGGAATGGCGGGGATTTTGACCGCTTATTTTTTGCGGAAACAGGGAAAAAAGGTATTAATTGTGGAGGCCGGAACAATTGCATCGGGGCAGACGGAACGTACTACGGCGAAAATTACGAGCCAGCATGGATTGAAGTACACCGGACTGGTAAGAAATGTGGGAGAGGAAAAAGCAAAACTTTATGCAAGGGCAAATGAGCAGGCGATTGCTCAATATGCACGGTTGGTAAAGGAACTGAAAATCGACTGCCGGTTTGAACGGGTAGATGCTTATTTGTATTCAGCAATACAGGAAGATATCTTAAAAGAAGAAGCAAAAGTAGCGGAAAAATTGGGGATTCATGCAGAGTTTACTATGGATACGGAATTGCCGTTTGAAGTGAAAGGGGCGGTTCGGTTTGAAAATCAGGCACAGTTCTTTCCGTTGGAATTTATAAAACCAATTTGTGCGGAATTGAATATCTTAGAACATACGCTGGTAACAGAGATAAAGGACAACTGGGTTATTACGGATAAGGGAATTTTGACTGCGGATGACATTGTGGTAGCCAGCCATTATCCGATTCGTAATGTACCCGGATTTTATTTTGCAAGGCAGCATCAGGAGCGGAGCTATGTTCTGGCATTGGAAGGCACAACGCCATTGAAAAATATGTATTACGGAATTGATGAGGATGCATTGTCTTTTCGACGGGCAGGAGCATATCTGTTGTTAGGAGGATGCAGTCATAGGACGGGATATGTTTATGGAAAAAAGGGAAAAACAAAAGGCGTATGCGAGGGTGCTTTCAAACATTTAGAACAGGAAGCAAAACGATATTATCCGCAATCTAAAGTAGTAACGCGCTGGGCGGCACAGGATTGTATGCCGCATGACGGGATTCCGTTCATCGGTAAATACTCAGTGTTTACACCACATTTGTATGTGGCAACCGGGTTTCAAAAATGGGGTATGAGTACATCTATGGTGGCAGCAAAAGTTTTGTGCGATGAGATATGTGGCAGAGAAAATCCGTATGAGACACTTTTTAGTCCGAAACGTTTGCTGGTTCGGGCCGGTGGTAAAGAATTCTTAAAAGATGCAGGAATCAGTGCGGTGAATCTGACAAAAGGGGTGTTTCGCAGGAAAAAATGTACGCATATGGGGTGCGCTTTGGTATGGAACGAAGAGACAAAAAGCTGGGATTGCCCATGTCATGGTTCTCGCTTTGATGAGGCTGGAAAATTGTTGGATAATCCTGCGACCAGGGATTTATAAAAGGCAATCTGTTGTCAGATAATTTATTGAAAATTAAGCAATTTAATAGTATAATTTCTATAAGCTGTAGGTCTGATTGAGGAGGCAGAAAGCAAAAAAAATGTGGAGGATAAACAAATGAGGAAAAAAATCGGAACACGAATAATAGTAATGTTACTTTTAATGTCAATTATGTTTTTTACATCGTCCTTGGCAAGTGGCTTTGCACAGGAGCAGGCACTGGGCGGAATGAACAGACTTTATAACAATTGGGTTATGCTGGAGCGTTATGAGATGCAGTTGGGAAAGGTTACGGATAATTGTAATTTTTATGCGAACATGATTGTTCATTATGAGAGTCCGCAGGCACAGAAGATGATGGCAGAAGCAATTCCGGGATTTATAGCAGAAACCGAGACACTGTTCGAAGAAATGTATGCCGTTGTTGATAATTTGGAAGATGGAGATATTGTCGGCGTTACAAAAGAAGAAGTGAAAAACACACTAGCAGAGTATGAAAAAGCTACTACGGCAGTTCAAAGTCAGGCAGCAAGCGTAGCAGAGTATTATCTTACAGGAAAAGAGGAAGCGGCTGCAAACGCGAATAATGGTGCAAGTAAGAATATTGAGGCTCTTACGGCAACAGAAGATGCCTTCGTGGAGTTAGTTAAGAATGCGGCTGATAATTTGATTACACAAAGACGTGCTACCGTGGATGGCTATTCTGTTATTTCGGATAATATGTTTTTGTATTTATTGGTGTGGTTGTTCTTATGATTATTATAGTTGAACAGACAATCGCAAAGCCATCAAAGACGGCGAGCAGTAAATTGAATGAAGTCATTGATAAGATTGAGAGCGGAGAAGGCGATCTTACAGAACGTATTGTAGTCAAATCCAGAGATGAAATCGGTCAGTTAGTATCCGGTATTAACAGTTTTATTGAACAGTTACAGGGAATCATGTTAAAAATTCGTGAAGAATCAAATAATATGAGTCAGCTGGCAAATTCAATCACTACTGAGATAGCAGATTCTAATGATAATGCAGGCAATATATCAGCTACAATGGAAGAATTATCTGCGAGTATGGAAGAAGTAGCTGCTACATTGGACGAGATTACGACCGGTGCACAGGAAATTTTAAATGAATCTAAGCAAATGAGCAAGGATGCCGAGGATGGTAAAGAATTTGTAACGGGCGTAAAGAATACAGCGGTTGATATGCGTTCGGATGCACAGAACAGCAAAGCGGATACAACTGCTATGATTCAGGAAATACGCGCTATGCTTGAGGTTGCTATTGCTAATAGCCGTAGTGTTGAAAAGATTAATGAATTAACGAATGAAATTTTAAGTATCAGCAGCCAGACAAATTTACTGGCGTTAAATGCTTCGATTGAGGCAGCCAGAGCAGGAGAAGCAGGAAAAGGTTTTGCAGTAGTTGCAGATGAAATCCGTGTTCTTGCAGAGAATTCTAAGAATACAGCGAATAATATTCAAAGTATCAGCAGTATTGTTACAAATGCAGTAGAAGAGCTTTCTGCGGATGCGAATAAGATGATTACGTTTATTGATACGACAGTATTGTCAGATTATGATAAATTTGTGGATATGGCAGATTCGTACCATAATGATGCAGACCATATGGATAGGATACTTCAACGCTTCTACGGAAACGCAAGCAAACTGGCGGAGACAATGGCGCAGATGGCAGAAGGTATTGATGGTATCAATGTTGCGGTTGATGAAAGTGCACAAGGCGTTACGATGGCGGCACAGAGTACGGCGCAGTTAGTGGAGGCGTTAGTCAACATCAAATCCGAAGCAGACCAGAACAGTGCGATTTCTACATCACTACAGGGTGAGGTTAAACGGTTTAAGAATATTTAAAAATGAGGAGCGGAGCGGTTAGTTTATGAAAAAATTAAGTAGAAAATTCTGGACTGCCATGGTCTTGTACGGGTTGGTCGGTCAGATTGCATGGGTAGTAGAGAATATGTATCTTAATGTATTCATTTATAAAATGTTTCATGCACAGCCGTCGGATATTTCGCTGATGGTAGGGGCAAGTTCGATAGCTGCTACGCTGACGACTATTTTAATGGGAGCCCTGTCTGACAAAATCGGCAAACGTAAAATTTTCATGTGTGGCGGTTATATAGTTTGGGGTATTTCCATCTTAGCATTCGGTTTGATTCGTATGGATGTGCTGACACCAATCTGTGGGGGAGTTTTAGAGGCTGCTTCCTTAGGCATTTTGCTTGTTATTGTAATTGACTGTGTTATGACTTTTTTTGGTTCAGCAGCAAATGATGCGGCATTTAACGCTTGGCTGACAGATGAAGGCGATGAATCTAACCGTGGTAAAATCGAAGGAATTAATGCAATGATGCCGTTGATTTCCATTTTGATTGTATTCGGTGGGTTTATGAACTTCGATTTAGAACAGTCTGATAGCTGGACAATCATTTTTCTTATAATCGGTGTAGTTGTGTTTGTAATCGGTGTGGCAGGTATTTTTCTGATTGAAGAGCATACTCCGGAGGGAACGGGACTAGACGGTTATTGGGAGAGTGTTGCGTACAGTTTCAGACCGTCTACTTATAAAGCCAACAAATTATTATATGTGGTTATTGCGACGTATGCATTATTTAACATTTCCATTCAGACGTTTATGCCATATTTAATTGTGTACTATGAGAAGACACTGCAGATGAGTAATTATGTAATTGTTTTTGCACCGGCGATTGTGATTGCGGCTGTGGTAACAGCGGTTTATGGAAGCTATTATGATCAGTTGGGATTTCAGTCGAGTGTAGTTCCGGTAGTTGGCATGCTCCTGACCGGTTATACGATTTTATATTTTACAACGACTACAACACCGGTGTTTATCGGAACCGTTATTATGCTTAGCGGTTACTTAAGTGGTATGGCGGTATTCGGAGCTAAAATTCGGGAAGAGATTCCGGAAAGTATGGCAGGACGTTTTCAGGGAGCTCGTATTATCGGTCAGGTTCTGATACCGGGAACGGTCGGTTCTTCGATTGGTGCATTTGTACTCCGCAATGCGGAACAGATTGAAAATAGCGATGGTACCTACTCTTTTTTGCCGAATAAAAATATTTGGATAGCAGCTTTCGTTACAGCAGGTATTTTATGGATTGCATTACAGGCACTTTTTAGAATGATTCGTTTGGGACACTATGATTTGTGGACGGAGTCCGGTCAGAAAGTAAGGAACGAAAAAAATGAGAATACAGGAAAAAATCCATGGAATGTATATCCGAGACCGCAGATGCGTCGTGAAGGATACCTGATGTTGAATGAGGGGTGGACATTGAACGGAAAGTCTATCTATATGCCATTCCCGCCACAGTCAGCATTGGCTGATTATGAAGGGAAGATAGGAGATAAGCTGATATATGAGACGAGTGTGAAGATACCTTCTGAGTTTAATGAAAAAAGAATTTTGTTACATTTTGGTGCGGTGGACCAGATTGCGGAACTATTTGTGAATGATAAATACATAGGTAAGCATGAAGGCGGTTATCTGCCATTTTATTTTGATATAACTGATTATGTGAGCCGCCAAAGAGAGAATAAAATAGTGTTAAAAGTAACAGATACCCTTTCTAGGGAGTATCCATATGGGAAGCAGTGTAAGAAGCGTGGAGGTATGTGGTACACCCCGGTCAGTGGCATCTGGCAGAGTGTGTGGTTGGAAAATGTTCCTGAAGTTTATATCGAAAAAATAATTATAAAGCCGGATTTAACCGGGATAGATGTAGAGGTAACCGGTGAGGGAATTGATTGGTTTGAGGTAAAGGTGCCTCTTTCAGCTACGGAGGATTATGTAAAAAGGTTTGAAGGCTGTAAGGGAAGAATTCAGCTTGCAGAGTATGTTTGTGCAGATGGAAAGGTTTATCAGCCGAAATTATGGTCAGTAGAATCTCCATATTTATATGATATGCAGATTCAGACAGCGCAGGATTGTGTGAAGTCTTATTTTGCTCTTCGAACGATTGATATTCGTAATTGGAAGGGTATAAATCGGGTATGTTTGAATGGTAAGCCGATTTTTATGCACGGTGTTTTAGACCAGGGATATTATCCGGATGGTATTTTTTTGCCGGCTGAACCGGAAGAATTCGAACGCGATATTCTTCGTATGAAAGAACTTGGACTTAATTTCCTGCGTAAGCATATCAAAGTGGAACCGGAAGCTTTTTATTATTACTGTGATAAGCACGGTATGCTGGTAATGCAGGATATGGTGAATAACGGTAGTTACAATTTTATTTTGGATACTGCTTTACCGACACTGGGGATGAAGGTGAAAAAAGATTCGAATAGGAAAGAGACCCATACCAAGGAAATTTTCCGTAAGCATATGAAAGAAACAATAGAGCATGTGTATAACCATCCGTGTATTATTTCATATACGCTGTTTAATGAGGGCTGGGGACAGTTTGACAGTGATGCGATTTATGATTTGGCAAAATCGTTGGATGATACCCGTTTGATGGACAGTACATCCGGATGGTTCTGGCAGAATAAAAATGATTTTGACAGTGAACATATTTATTTTAAGAGTATTGATTTAGATGTCAAAGAGCGGCCGATGTTTGTGTCGGAATGTGGTGGTTATTCTTCCGTAGTGGAAGGTCATTATTTTAGTAAGTATAATACGTATGGCTATGGTGGTGCAAAAGATGCTGCGGAACTTACACAGAGGATTGCGGAGATGTATCGTGGTATGATTTTACCGGCAATTGCAAAGGGTGCCTGTGGTTGTGTATACACTCAGCTTAGTGATGTAGAAGATGAGATTAACGGTCTTTACACTTACGATAGGCAGGTTTGCAAAGTGGAGAAAGAGAAAATGTGTAGGCTGGCAGAGGAATTAAAGCAAGAGATAGAGCGTATTATGTAAATGATATGTAGAAAGGTGAGGGAGAAATTATGCATGCATTTCAGTCATTTCCAATGGATTTATTGGAAATTAATGTTTTTACCAAATTTGCAAAAGAATGGGCATTAGTGTCTTCTGGTACAAAGAAAAATGCGAATACCATGACTATCGGATGGGGTGGTGTCGGTGTTATCTGGGGCAAGAATGTTGCATATGTATTTGTACGTGATTCCAGATATACCAAAGAATTAATGGATGAAGGAGACTTTTTTTCAGTTGCTTTTTTGAACGAAGAATATCGTGATGCATTGAGGTATTGTGGTGTGCATTCCGGTCGTGAAGGTGACAAGTTTAAAGCATCCGGTTTAACACTTGCTACAATGCATGGTATTCCGTATCCTGACGAGGCAAATCTGGTATTACTCTGCCAAAAGATGGCTGCGGTACCGATTACTGAGGATACGTTTACGGTGCCTGATATCAAAGAAAAATGGTATCGGGATGGTGATTACCATACGATGTATGTGGCAGAGATTATAGAGGTACTTTCACGTTAGTACATAACCCGAAATCATAGCATTTATAAGCCTTTGGAATAATCTTGACACTGCCAAAAGAAAGTATCATAATGTGTTTCAAGAATTGAATTTTGGTAAAAGACCGGAGGATAAGTTATGGATATCAGATTTGTAAAAAGAGAAGTATTAAAAGAAAAACCGGATTGGAAAAATCTTGGTTTTGGTAAATACATGACAGATTATATGTTTGTTATGGACTGGACTGTGGAAGAAGGCTGGCATGATGCCCGTATCGAACCACACGCACCAATTGTAATGGAGCCATCTTGTGTAACATTACACTATGCGCAGGAGACCTTCGAAGGTATGAAAGCATATCGTACAGCAGAAGGCAAAATTCAGTTATTCCGTCCGGAAATGAATGCAAAGAGAATGGTGAAATCTAACGAGAGATTATGTATGCCGGAATTTCCTGTAGATATGTTCGTAGAAGCAGTGAAAGCACTTGTAAAAGTAGAAGAAGACTGGGTTCCGTCAGAACCGGATACTTCGCTTTATATCCGGCCGTTCATGTTTGCGACAGAAGCAGCGTTAGGTGTACATATGGCTACTTCTTACAAATTCATGATTATTTGTTGCCCGGTAGGAGCTTATTACGCAGAGGGCATTAATCCGGTAAAGATTTTAGTAGAAGATGAGTTGGTTCGTGCTGTAAAAGGTGGTACCGGTTTTACAAAATGTGGAGGTAACTATGCAGGTTCTATCTTAGGACAGGTAAAAGCGGCTAAGATGGGTTACTCACAAGTATTGTGGTTAGACGGTGAACATCGTAAATATGTAGAAGAAGTTGGTACCATGAATATCATGTTTAAGATTGCAGGTGAAATTTATACGGCTCCAATCGAAGGAACTGTTTTACCTGGAGTTACCAGAGATTCCATGATATATCTTTTAAGAGAATGGGGTTATAAGGTTAACGAGACAAAACTGGCAATTGATGATGTTATGAAGGCAGGTCATGACGGTACTTTGGAAGAAGTATTCGGAACAGGTACGGCTGCAGTTATTTCTCCGGTTGGGGAACTCAGATATCGTGATGATGTGGTAACTATCAATGATTTTAAAATTGGTGAATTAACACAGAAGCTTTATGATACGTTAACCGGTATTCAGTGGGGTAGAATCGAAGATAAATTCGGTTGGACTGTTACAGTTGAGTAGGAAAGTCAAAACAAAGAATCAGTTCTGCGATTAATTAGAGGGTTGTAAATTTAGTTTTACAACCCTTTGTCTTTTAGTATCTAGTACTAATTATCCATATAAAAATTGAAAGGTGCGTGCTATGATTAACGCACAAATTATCTCATGTATCGGTTAATTGAGGAACCGGTACATTCATTTTTAACATTTTTTATCACTATTTTCAAAATTTTTTATATCCCAAAACAATTGAATACAGAATATTGGAGGTATTATTATGAGAAAATTTTTGGCTATAAGTGCGTCCAAAGTGAACCGGAAGCAGTGTATAAAATTTGGAGGTATTCTTACTGCAACCGTTGTAATAACACTTTTGTTATGCGGCATTTTTATTTTTCCATGGATGAAAAATGACATTAGAAATCAACTTTTATATGGGGAGATTCCACTGGAAGAAAGTAATACAGAGAAAGCCACTTTTGATAAAAAAGAACAGGAATATGTGACCGCAGAGTTTGAAGCAGAACTGCGTTCTTATTTAGAAGCGTATTTTAAGGACACAGATATCAATGCATATTTTGGTGAAGATGGAATTGAAAAATTGGTGGAACAGATTACGTTGAAATTAAAAGAGTCTAACACGACAGTCTTATCAAAAGAGAAGATGGAAGAGTTAATTACACGGGAATTGGAAAAGGTAATTGTCAAAGAGAATGAACGTGATAATGAAGCTCTGGAAGCACTGAAGCAGGAGTTGATTTATAAAATCGAGTCGTTGGCATCCAGTGGAAATTATGATGCAATTATCGAGAAACACAGTACTACGTTATCTACAATCGTCACAGATATGAATATGACAAAGACGGAGCTTACCACAGTACAGGAATCTCTTTTGCACATTCTGGGCAATATGGGAGATTGTATGGTTGCATACAATGCAGAAGATGGACATTTTTATATTACCTATCAAGGAGGTGCTGATTCAGTAACAAAAAAATTGGATTATGCACCGTAGTACTGCATACGAATACAGGTGAGTCATCACTGCAAGGGGAAGTAGTATTTTCGGCCGTTTCAAAAAATGGTGGTCCGTTGGAATTGGAAGCATATCCGACGGATGAAATGCAGCTGCATTTGGTTCATCCGGAATTAGAAGGTTGGGTTTTTGAAAAATGGCAGGATGCAGAAGGCGTGGAGTTACTTCCGGAAAATATTGCAGACGGAAAAATTTATTACGCTGTATGGGTGGATAGAGTACCGCCGGTGCTGAATGTGACGTGTACGAAGAATACAGCCCCTTATCAGGAAGTGCTGATGCAGGCGGATGATATTGCAAGTGAGATATACGGATATTATATCGGTATGGAGAATCCGGAAGAAACAGAGGTTGTTTTTGATGCGTGTCAGTTAAAAGAATATTCTTCGCGAATTGAAACGCCCGGAAAATATTATTTTTCGGTAGAGGATTCTTGTGGTAATCGTAGAACGGAAACTATGGAATTTATAGTACTGACTTTTATGACCGGAGAGGGAGAGGAAACTGATTGTGAAAGTATTCTTGGGAGATTAGGAGATACATTGACACTGCCGGATGCACGGAAGAAAGGTCATACACTGGTTGGGTGGACTGTGGCGGGAGTATCCGGGGATGAAGATGTATTTCCTATGACGGAGCACACGATTGCAAATGAAGTTTCTTTTGAACCGGTTTTTATTCCCAAAGAATATCAGATACGTCTAGATGGAAATGGCGGAGAATGTGAGGTACAGTCAGTAGGGGTGACATTTGGTACAAGTTATCCTGACTTGCCTGCAGCAAGCAGAAAAGGATATTATTTTTTAGGATGGTCACAAGAAGCGGATGGGGCACTTTTGGAGGAAAATACAATATATGAGATAGACGGCGACAGTACACTGTACGCAAAATGGGAGCCGATTCACTATGCGGTACGCTATATGGGAAATGGAAATACCGGTGGTGAGATGGGAAGTTTAGAATGTATTTATGATGTGGAATTTGCCCATCCAAGAAATGTGTATACGAAAGAAGGTTATGTTTTTAAAGGCTGGAGTACGAGTCCGGGGACGATTAGCACCCAAAATGCATTAACCGCCAGAGCTAGGTCTTATAATGGCGCAGAATGGTTAAATGAAGATGTAGCGCTTAATATAACGTCAGAAGCAGATGCAACAGTAAATTTATATGCAGTGTGGCAGAAGATTGAAGTGGGGGTTATGGATTATCGTTATTGCATGGGAAAATATATGTATTTTGCATGTACGACTCTAAATTATAAAACAGAGAATGAGGCAGATAATGGCGCATTATTTGTAGGAATGACACCTGCAGGTGACATCTCTACAAAGTATGGGGCGAGTGCAACATGGGCTACTTCAGACGTGCGTGCACAATTAAACGACTTACAGCTAAATGATATGATTGGTTTAAAACAGACGAATACTACGGTAAATTATTCCTATAGTGGTGCGATGTGGGAATATAATCCGTATCAGGAATCACCATGCACATTAGTTGACCAGGGATATGGAACAAAAATAGCAGCACATGAAGTTGTAAATAAGATACCAACATCGGATTACATTTTTATTCCGGATTTGCGGGATTGCTATAATTATTACAATGGCAATAGTTGGAACTGGTTTTGGGATATGAATTTGGATGGACAACCGGATACTTATTCCCTCACAGGAATGCATGCATGGGGAGCAGATGAGAGTTACTATGAAAGAATAAGCGAAATTAGGGATAACTGGAGTAGTATAGGGTGGCCGAATCGATATTGGCTGCGTAATCAATACGCAGGCTGGAGCAACTATCCGTTTTATATTGCCCAGTATGGGGTAAGTAGTTGTAATCCAACACATTCTGAATACGCGCAAACTTATGGTAATTCTGCATTTACACATAGATATCTGGTACGTCCGATGTACACAATGAAGCCTTGATGCATAGTATAATAGAAAGTAAAAATATGGTATTCTTATGCAGACAATGCGCTATATGCAAACTGATACAGCAGATACGGGAACTCTAAAAATGGAGGTTGTTTCTACTACGGATAATCTGCCAATCGAAGATGCGAGAATTCAAATTTCATATTCGGGAGATCCGTCACAGCAAATCGAGGAGGTAAACACAGATGCAAATGGGATGTCCGAAGAGGTTACACTTAATACGCCTCCACTTGAATACTCAATGTCACCCTCTGAAAATCAACCTTTTTCACAGTATACTATCCAAGTGTCTGCGCCGGGTTATCGACCTTTTACCGTCGCAGGAGTGCAGCTTTTGCCGGAGCAGCTTTCGCTTCAGAAAATTCGGCTCACACGGGAAGAAACGTCCGGGTCCGGCATCGATGCAATCGTTATTCCGGTAAATACGTTGTTTGGTAATTTTCCGCCGAAGATTCCGGAATCAGAGATTAAACCGATTTCTGAATCAGGAGAGATTGTTTTAAGCAGGGTGGTAATTCCGGAATATGTAGTTGTACATGATGGAGCACCGACAGATCCTACGGCGGCTAACTATTACGTGAGATATAAAGATTATATTAAAAACGTAGCCAGTAGTGAAATTTATGCTACCTGGCCGGACAGTACAAAAAGAGCTAATATTCTGGCGATTATGTCCTTTACACTGAACCGTGTGTATACAGAATGGTATCGGGGAAAAGGTTATAATTTTACCATCACTTCGTCTACAGCCTTTGACCAAAAGTTTACTTATGGCAGGAACATTTTCCAAAGTATTTCAGACATTGTAGATGAGATGTTTCAGAATTTTCTGTCGAGACCGAATGTGACACAGCCGATTTTAACTCAGTACTGCGATGGACAACAAGTGACGTGCAGCAACTGGCTGAGCCAGTGGGGAAGCAAGTATCTGGGAGATCAAGGCTATGATACAATTGAAATTATCCGGTATTATTATGGTAATAACATGTATATCAATACAGCAGAGCAGATTTCGGGAATACCGGCATCCTGGCCACGGGAAGATTTGGGAATCGGTTCTACCGGACCGAAGGTGCGGCAGGTACAGAACCAGCTTGCCAGAATTTCACAGGCATATCCTGCGATTCCAAGAGTAACGCCGGATGGTATCTATGGTCCGGCAACACAGGCAGCAGTTGAAAAATTCCAAGAGGTTTTTGGATTGCCGGTGACCGGAGTTATTGATTACAGAACATGGTATGCTATTTCTGATGTGTATGTGGGTGTGACAAGAATTGCAGAATTAACTTGAAGTGCTTAAAGCGGACGTATTATAATAACAGAGAATTAGCTTGTGAATTAGAAAAACGTGGAATACACAAGAATTTAGATAGGGAATACATGGAAAATTGGGTAGTAGTTAATAAAAAAGCCGATTTTAACGCGCTTGCGAAAAGATTTAAAATCAGTCCCGTTACTGCACGGTTAATCAGAAACCGTGATGTATTGACAGAAGAGGCGTTTGAACGATATTTATCGGGAGACATCAGACATTTAAACGATCCACATCTGTTAAAAGATGTGGACCGTTTGTGTGCTATTTTAAAGGAGAAAATAGAAAAGAAGCAAACCATCCAAATTATTGGTGACTATGATATTGACGGAGTCATGGCAACATATATTTTGTATCGGGGAATCCGGCGGGTGAACGGTAATGTTACGACACAGATTCCGAATCGTATGACGGATGGTTATGGTATCAATAAGCATTTGATTGAACAGGCAAATGAAAATGGAGTTGATACCATTATTACTTGTGATAATGGCATTGCTGCAATTGATGAAATCATGTACGCAAAGCAACTGGGAATGACAGTTCTGGTGACGGACCATCATGAGATTCCGTATGAAGAAGTGGAAAACGAAAAACACTATTTGCGGAGTGAGGCAGATGCGATTGTTAATCCCAAACAGGAGGAATGTGGATACCCGTTTGAAGGATTGTGTGGTGCGGCAGTTGCATGGAAAGTGGTGCAGGTACTTTATGAACTGTGTGGTGTTGCGATAGAAGAGAGTTATGAGATGTTAGAGAATGTGGCATTTGCAACAGTGGGAGATGTCATGGATTTGGTTGATGAGAATCGTATTCTGGTTAAAGAAGGCCTGAAACGTATCAGAAAAACGAAAAATTTTGGTATGAAGGCGTTGATATTACAGAATCAGTTGGAAATAGAGCACGTGAATGCGTATCATTTCGGATTTGTTTTGGGACCATGTATTAATGCAAGCGGCAGACTCGATACAGCCCGCATTTCTTTGCAGTTATTTATAGAAGAAGACCCACAGAAAGCATCGGCTATTGCCAGAGAGCTTGTTGAATTAAATATGCAGCGAAAAGATATGACGGCAGAGAGTGTTGAATTAGCACAGGAACTGGTAGAGAGAGAACATAAGGACGATAAGGTTCTGGTGCTTTATTTGCAGGATACGCATGAAAGTCTTGCCGGAATTATCGCCGGCAGAATTCGAGAAATATATCATAAACCGGTGTTTGTTCTTACCAAGGCAGAAACGGGTATCAAAGGTTCCGGTCGCTCCATAGAAGAATATTCTATGTATGAGGAGCTTTGCAAGTGCAAAGAATTGTTTACAAAATTCGGTGGACATCCTATGGCAGCAGGCTTATCTTTGCCGGAAGAAAATTTAGAGATTTTTCGTGAGACGATTAACCGTGAATGTACACTGACAGAACAGGATTTTATTCCGAAGATTAGAATTGACATTGCTATGCCGGCGGACTATCCGAATGCAGCACTGGTGCAGGAGTTGGAATTGCTGGAACCGTATGGAAAGGGAAATGCGAAGCCGTTATTTGCAGACAAAGACTTAAAAGTGAAGCACGCGACAGTTATGGGGAAGAATCGGAATGTGTTGAAACTGATGTTGGAGACGGCTTATGGTTCGAGTGTTACGGCAGTGTATTTTGGAGATGTGGAACGATTTTTGGATTATTATAGGGAAAAATTTGGAAAAAATCAGGTCGAAGCGGCAATTAATGGAAAAAATAACAAAATTTTACTGCAAATAGTGTACTATCCGGAACTGAATAGGTATAATGGAATGGAGAGTATGCAATTGATAATTCGAAATTACCGATAGAAATATTAGGAGATAGAAAGGTTAGGTATTGGAGATGACGAGAGAGGAACGTTTTTCGTTCCCATCAGCAGATGGGAAGACAATGATTGATGCAGTAAAATGGATACCGGCAGACGGTAAGTATCATGCGATTTTACAGATTAGTCATGGGATGGTAGAGTATATTGACCGTTATAAGTGTTTTGCGGAGTTTTTGAATGAGAATGGATACTTAGTAGTAGGTCACGATCATCT
Organism: uncultured Roseburia sp.; assembly: GCA_964393475.1. Classification (GTDB taxonomy): domain Bacteria; phylum Bacillota; class Clostridia; order Lachnospirales; family Lachnospiraceae; genus Roseburia. The sequence continues at coordinate 40,250 of CAYMTX010000002.1, forward strand.
GGGACATGGTGCATCAGTTGTGTCAGAAGATAATTGGGGATATTTTGCTGATAAGGATTCGCCAAATGTGTTGATTAAGGATATACATACACTGCGTACTATGGTGCAGAGTGAGAATGAAGGGGTTCCTTATTTTATGCTGGGTCATAGTATGGGGTCTTACCTGCTTCGCAGATATTTGACTGTCTATAATGACAATCTTCGCGGTGCAATTATTGTGGGGACCGGATGTGTAGAAGATAATTTGTCTAAGTTAGGCAAAAAAATATGCAGCCTTATGGCGGTGTTCTTTGGATGGCATCATCGTAGTAAACTGGTACAGTCGCTTACTTTTAACGGTCCATATAAGAAGTTTGATATGGACGGAACAAATCCTGAGAATAGCTGGCTGACTCGTGATGTGGAAATCGTGAAACAATATTATGACGAGCCATGCTGTAGATTTTGTTTTACTTTGAATGGTTATCATATGTTAATGGATACGGTCCATTATGATAATCAGATGGAGAATATTAGGAAGACACCGAAAAAGTTACCGATTTTTATCGTTTCCGGCCAGGATGACCCGGTAGGGGATATGGGGGAAGGTGTGAAGAAGGTATATTATAAGTATGAAAAAGCAGGTATGAAAGACATTACATATAAGCTTTATGAAAATGGCCGACATGAAATCTTAAATGAATTAGATAAGGATGTGGTGTTTGCCGATATCCTTTCTTGGATGGAGGTACATATTACTACGTAAGAAAGAAGGCTGTATCATAAAGATTCGATGCGGTAAATCTTATGATACAGCCTGTATTTCATATTTAAAATTCCCGCGGAGCCTTTCCGAAGGCTTTCTTGTAAGCCCGTGAAAATGTAGAGTAATTTTTATACCCGCAGGCAAAGCACACTTCCGTAATAGGTTTGCCGGTAGCAATCATATCTTTTGCAAGCAGTAAGCGTTTAGTGGCCAGATAATTTCCGATGGTGTAGCCGGTTTCTTCTTTAAAAGAGTGCATCAGATAATAGCGGCTTAAGAAAAAAGTCTCTGCCAGCGTATCAATGCAGATATTCTCCGTTAAGTGAGTGTTAAGATACTCGATAATAGCGAGGACAGTCTGATTGGAAGCAGTATTGCTTAGATAACTGATGGCATCACAAAGGGTAGCCCGGTTTAATTCAATCATAAACTCTAAAAATAAAATTTCATGATACAGTTCATTGGCAAAGTCCTTATCCTGTAAGGAACTTTCTAAGCGTTGAATACAGTTGTTTAATCGGCTGTTGGAAAATGATTTCATGCGAAAAACATGAGATTGTTCTTTGTGTGCCTGATGAAAACAAGTATTTAAGTCGGCGTTTTCTCTTTGATGAGAATCCAAATAATCAGGTGATACATAAATGATAATGCGTTCATAAGGTGCATCGTTGTTGATGACCGGTTTATGCACTTCGCCGGCATTGACAAAGACAATATCGTTAACCTGCAAATCATAAGAGCGTCCTTCTATTGTATAGGTTATATCACCATTTAATAGAATCAGAATTTTGTTAAAATCGTGATAGTGATAGGAGAAATCTTTTTGTGCAGTATCTTTTAGGTGAAAAATTCTAAAATTATCATGTAAATAGCCGGTTTTTCTGTATTCATTCATGACCATACCTCCATATAATTACATTTTAATCTGTATCAGCACAATCTGCAATGTTTTTGACACATATTTTATATACTTTTCAAAAAGTGTCATGTATAATAAAAGTAAAGTAACATTGTAAAAGTATGGGATAAAAAGGAGAGAAGCTATGAAGTTTACAAAGATGCATGGATGCGGTAACGATTATGTATATGTGAATTGTTTTGAGGAGAAAGTAGAAAATCCAAGTGAGGCAGCCGTTAAAGTCAGCAAAAGACATTTTGGTGTGGGGTCTGACGGTATGATTCTTATCTGCCCATCAGAAGTAGCTGATTTCCGGATGAAGATGTACAATGCGGATGGCTCCATGGGTGAGATGTGCGGTAACGGCATCCGTTGCGTGGCAAAATATGTATATGACCATGGTATGACAGATAAGACACATATTACAATAGAGACCGGAGCCGGAATAAAAGATTTAGATTTAACCATTGAGAATGGAAAAGTATCTATGGTACGTGTAGATATGGGAGAACCGATTTTAGAGGCGGCAAAAATACCGGTAGTATCTGACAAGGAAAAAGTAATTAATGAGCCAATTTTAGTACAAGGTACAGAATGGAAAATGACTTGTGTATCTATGGGAAATCCACATGCAGTCGTTTTTGTGGCAGATACAAAACACTTGGCGATTAAAGAAGTTGGACCGTGTTTTGAGAATCACAAAGCATTCCCGAATCGAACGAATACCGAGTTCGTGCAGTTTATTAGCAGTAAAGAAATCAATATGCGTGTTTGGGAACGTGGAGCCGGTGAGACATGGGCTTGCGGAACCGGAACTTGTGCCAGCGTGATGGCTTGTATTTTGAATGGTTATACAGATGATACCGTATTGGTACATTTGCTTGGTGGAGATTTGCTTATCGAGTATGACAGAGAGACGAATCATATTTTTATGACCGGTCCGGCAACGACTGTATTCGAAGGTGAAATCGAAGTTTAATGGAAGTTATTCTTATCGCCGCAACAGATGGCAGAAAGAGGAAAAATGAAATTACAGAGTTTGTTAGAAGAATTGACATATGAATTGAAACAGGGAGACGTAGATACAGAGGTTACGACACTGGTATATGATTCGAGAAAAGTGGAAGATGGGTCTGTTTTTGTATGTATTTCAGGAACGGTCCGTGATGCTCATGATTTTATTCCGGATGTCATAGCAAAAGGTGCCAAAGTCATCGTGGTAGAAAAAGATGTAGAGGTTTCATCGGATATAACGGTTATTAAGACGAAAAATAATCGTTATGCATTAGCCTGCATGTCGGCAGCGTACTTCGGACATCCGGCGAGAAAACTGAAAACTATCGGTATCACAGGTACCAAGGGTAAGACAACGACTACTTATATGATAAAGTCTATTTTAGAGTCTTCGGGAATTAAAACAGGGTTAATAGGAACGATTGAAATAATGATTGGTGATAAACATGTGCCTGCCAAAAATACGACACCGGAATCGTATGAATTACAGTCGTATTTTAAGGAAATGGTAGATGCGGGTATGGAAGCGGTCGTTATGGAGGTATCCTCGCAGGGACTGATGCTTCATCGAGTGGCCGGATTTACATTTGATTATGGTGTATTTACGAATTTAGAACCGGACCATATCGGAGAAAACGAACATAAAGATTTCGAAGATTACATGCACTGCAAGAGCTTACTTTTCAAACAATGTAAAGTGGGTATTTTGAATGCAGACAGTGAACATTTGGAGGATATGTTGAAAGGTCATACTTGTGAAGTGGAGACGTTTGGTTTTTCGGAAAAAGCGAATCTTCGTGCGGAAAATATGACTTTGATTCACAAACCGGGATTGATTGGCGTAGAATATCATATCGGAGGTGATATGAACTTTGACGTTGCTATTAACGTACCGGGAAGATTCAGCGTGTATAATTCTTTGACAGCAGTAGCAATCTGCCGTCATTTTGAGGTGAAAGAAGAAGTGGTGAAAGAGGCACTGCGTCATGTTTCGGTCAAAGGACGTATTGAGATTATTCCGATATCACCAAGATTTACATTAATGATTGACTATGCACATAACGCGATGTCATTGGAAAACTTGCTTAATACCTTAAAAGAGTACGAACCAAAGCGTCTGGTATGTTTATTCGGCTGTGGAGGTAATCGTGCCAAATCAAGACGTTATGAAATGGGCGAAGTTTCTTCTAGACTGGCAGATTTGACAATTGTTACATCTGATAATCCAAGATTTGAAGAACCGATGGACATTATTGCAGATATTATTGAAGGTGTAGAAAAGGCGGATGGTGAGTATGTGACGATTCCGGACCGTAAAGATGCTATTGAATACGCAATTAAGAATGCGCAGGATGGGGATGTAATTGTTCTGGCAGGAAAAGGGCATGAGGATTATCAGGAGATTAAGGGCGTGAAGTATCATATGGATGAGAGAGAACTCATCGCAGAAATTTTGGAGGAATGCAATGGCAATTTTTAAAGGCGCGGGAGTAGCGCTGGTTACTCCATTTCATGAAGATGAAAGTGTCAACTACGAAGCGTTGGAAGCACTGATTGAAATGCAGATTGAAGGACACACTGATGCGATTATAGTGTGTGGTACGACAGGAGAGCCTTCGACTATGACGGAGGAAGAACGTGTTTCTGTTATTAGGTTTGTAGTAGAGAAAGTAAATAAACGTGTGCCGGTCATTGCCGGCACCGGAGGTAACAATACAAAAGTGGCAGTTGAAATGTCGAAAACGGCCGAAAGCCTTGGGGTAGATGGGTTATTGGTTGTGACACCTTATTATAATAAGGCGACACAGGACGGTTTGTTTTTACACTATAAAGCAATTGCAGATGCTGTAAATGTTCCAATTATTATGTACAATGTGCCATCACGTACAGGCTTAAATCTTTTGCCGGAGACAGCAGTACGTATTGCTTGTGAGTGTAAAAATGTAGTAGGAATTAAAGAGGCCAGTGGTAATATTGATCAGATAACAAAGTTGGCAAAACTGGGAAGAAATGTGTTAGATATTTATTCCGGTAATGATGATGAAGTGATTCCAATTTTGGCATTAGGTGGCAGTGGGGTGATTTCTGTTTTGTCAAATATTGCTCCGCAGGAGATGCACGATATGGTCATGGAGTATCTGGAAGGGAACAGGGAAAAAGCGTTGGAGATTCAATTGAAATATTTGGATGTGATTCATGCACTTTTTTGTGAAGTAAACCCTATTCCGGTAAAGACGGCTTTGAACTTAATAGGAAAAAATGCAGGAGTAATGCGGCTTCCACTTACAGAGATGAGTGAGAAGAATAAGACTGTGCTGGCTGAGAAGATGAGAGAAATCGGGTTGCTTGCATAGCAGGAAAAAGAAAGAGGATTCGTATTAGACGAAATCCTCTTTTATATTTTGGAAAAATATTCTATAATGATAGCAGGAGTTTTTGAAATACATAGGAGAAATGAGGGCTATAGTTATGAAAAAAAGAAGTTTGGTATTTGGGATGGTTTTGCTGGGAGCAGTTATGTTATCAGCCTGCGGAGACAATCGTGAGGCAGGAGATACAGAGGTGATTGCCGGTGTGCAGGAGACAGAAACGGAAACAGAGACAGAAGAAGTTGTAAAGTACATTACAAATGAGGATGCGCCAAAAGGGAAAATTGTCAGTGAGCTGACTGGTGAATTTATTGATGAAAAGCTTGCAAATCAAAGACCGATTGCGGTAATGGTTGATAATGAGAAGAGAGCCCTGCCACATTATGGGGTATCGGAAGCAGATATTGTTTATGAAATGGTAAACAGTACACATAATAATCGCGTAACCAGATTGATGGTGTTGATGAAGGATTGGGAGAATATAGAACAGCTTGGCAGTGTGCGAAGTGCAAGACCGACTAATTTCATACTGTGTATGGGTTGGAATGCCGTTTTGTGTCATGACGGTGGACCATTTTATAATAATAATTATTCAAATCAGCCGTTTTCCACAAATTTAAGTGGTGGATTTGACCGTGTACCGAACGGCAAATCAAAAGAATTTACAGAATATATCACAACCAAAGATGACATTGCAGCGAGACTAAAGGAGAAGAAGAAATCTATCGAGTATCAGACAGAATATTATGAAGGTCCTCGTTTCTTGTGGATAGAAGAAGTTGATTTGGGTGAAGATGCACAAGAGGCAACTCGTATTGCACCGCCATTCCCACACAATGAATCAGAATTGACCTATAACAAAGAAGATGGATTATATTACTATGCAGAGTATGGTGAGCCACATTTAGACCCGGGCAATGATAATGCACAGCTTTGTTTCAAAAATGTTGTTCTCCAAAAAGCAGATATGTATGAATATGACGAAAACGGTTATATGTATTATGATATTATTGAGAAACGCAACGATGGTTATTACATTGTAAATGGTAAAGCCATTCCGATCGAATGGGTAAAAGTTAGTGCAACTTCTCCGACAAAATATTATGATATGGAAGGAAATGAAATTGCACTGAATGTTGGTAAAACATATATTGGCATTGTTCCTTCTGATGCATGGGACGAAGTGGTAATTGAATAAACTTCTATCAGTGGCGCCGTACATGACACTTTTTACAACAATTTCTTGACGTGAGTTGATGTTCTCTATTATAATGTATGCGTTAAAATATGTCTTTTTATCAGATGAAAGAGGCAGAGCGCATAAGCGAAGTTTAGGGAGGAAATAACGTGTCAATTGACCAGAGCAAAATCAGAAATTTTTGTATCATAGCACATATCGACCACGGCAAATCAACGCTTGCCGATCGTATTATTGAACATACAGGAACATTAACCAGTAGAGAAATGCAGGCGCAAGTTCTGGATAATATGGATTTAGAGCGTGAACGAGGCATTACAATCAAGTCTCAGGCAGTGCGTATTATTTATAAAGCAAAAGATGGTGAAGAGTATATTT
>CAYMTX010000003.1:0-45264 GCA_964393475.1 uncultured Roseburia sp.
GGGTAGAATATATGACTTTTAACGGAGTATCTCCGATGGCGGATTTGCGAAAGGCTAACGGACAGGAGGAACCGTGGAAGGTGGATTATTTCGGCGTGGGCAATGAGAATTGGGGCTGTGGCGGAAATATGACTCCGCAGCATTATGCGAATGAATATCGCCGTTATCAGACGTATGTAAGAAACTATGATGGAAATGCACCGATTCAGAGAGTGTGCTGTGGTGCGAATGTAGAGGATTATCATTGGACCCGAAAGGTTTTAGAAACTTGTTATGATAATGTTCCGAAGGATGCGCATGGATTTATGGAGCATTTGTCATTACATCATTATACGGTTCCGCATACATGGGAAGCCAAGGGAAGTGCGACAGCGTATACGGAGGAAGAGTGGTATAAGACGCTAAAGAAAACGCTCTATATGGAAGAACTGATACATCAGCACGGTGCTATTATGGATGACTATGACCCGGAGAAAAAAATCGGTCTGTGTGTAGATGAATGGGGGACATGGTTTGATTGTGAGCCGGGTACGAATCCGGGATTTTTATATCAGCAGAGTACTGTTCGTGATGCGTTGGTTGCGGGTATTAATTTAAATATTTTTAATAAACATTGTGACCGCGTGAAAATGGCCTGTGTGGCACAAATGGTAAATGTGCTTCAGGCAGTGATTCTGACCGAGGGCGAAAAAATGCTTAAGACACCGACTTATCACGTGTTCCATATGTATCGACATCATCAGGGAGCGGAGCTGCTAAGAAGTGATTTGTCCGGCGTTGAAGAAATCGGTATGGGTGAGTGGAAAGTGCCGGAACTTACAGAATCGGTTTCGGTAAAGGATGGCATTATCACCATGACGATTAATAACCTTTCTGCTACTGATGCGAAGGTATTGGATGTGCAGCTGAGTGAGGCGAAAGATTATAAGGTGATAGAAGCAAGTGTTGTGACACATGAGATGATTCAGAGCTATAATACTTTTGATGAACCGGAAAAGGTAAAAGAAGAGGTATTTAAGGATTACGAAGTGAAGGGCAATACGGTACAGCTTACGTTGCCTGCACATAGCGTAGTTGCAGTCCGTCTTGCATAAGAATGGATTAAATAATTAGAGAAGATATGAAAAGAGGGGGAGATTATGATTGACGTAACAGCATTAGGCGAAATTTTAATTGATTTTACACCATGTGGCAAATCGCCGGCAGGACAACGTGTTTTTGAACAGAATCCGGGCGGAGCACCGGCAAATGTGTTGACTTGTCTTAGTAAATGTGGTAGGAAAACAGCGTTCATTGGGAAAGTGGGCGCAGATATGCATGGCGAGTTTTTAAAATCTGTTTTGGCAGACAACGGAATTTGTACAGATGGTGTAATTACAGATTCGGATGTGTTTACGACATTGGCGTTTGTGGCGCTGTCAGATAGTGGTGAGCGAAGTTTTTCGTTTGCGAGAAAACCGGGCGCAGATACTTGCTTGTCGCAGGAAGAACTGAAAGAAGAATTGATTCGTGATAGCAAGGTGTTCCATCTGGGCTCTTTGTCATTAACCACAGAACCGGCTAAAAGTGCAAGCTTTAGAGCACTGGAAGTAGCCAAAGAAAGTGGCTGTATCGTATCTTATGACCCGAACTATCGTGCACCATTGTGGGATAGCAAGGAGTCAGCTATAGAAGGTATGCGCTCAGTGCTTTCTTATGTGGATGTTATGAAGTTATCGGATGAGGAGACGGAGCTTTTGACAGGTAGACCGGATCCGAAAGAGGCGGCAGAAGTGCTTTTTGATAAAGGTGTGTCCGTGGTGGCAGTAACGCTTGGCGCGGAAGGTGCGTTAGTTTGTACGAAAGAAGGGGGTGTGACGGTTCCGGGCTATAAAGCGAATATGGTAGATACCACAGGTGCGGGTGATTCTTTCTGGGGTGGCTTTTTACATAAGTTGTTGGAAAGCGGTAAACGACCGGAAGATGTGACTTTAGAGGAAGCAGCAGCATTTGCAAAATATGGGAATGCCGTAGCGAGTCTTTGTGTAGAAAAACGTGGTGCAATTCCTGCGATGCCAACGCTAGATGAGATTGCAGCAAGACTGTAGTTACGAAGAATAGGCTGAATCACTTGCTGATGAGGTCGTAAGAACTTGATTCAAGATATCGAAAATTTAAGAGAAGAAAAAGGAGAAGCAAAATGAAACGTTCAGAAGTAAACCGTTACATTAAAGAAATGGAAAAATTAGCAAAGGACAATGGATTTCGGTTACCGCCGTTTTGTAACTGGACCCCGGAAGAGTGGGAAGATAAGGGACACGAATACGATGAAATCCGTGACAATATGTTGGGCTGGGATATTACAGATTATGGTCTTGGTGATTTCGAAAAAGTCGGCTTTGCACTGATTACATTAAGAAACGGAAATCAGCACAATCCTAAATATAAAAAGGTTTATGCAGAAAAATTATTGATGTTAAAAGAGAATCAGCATTCGCCGATGCATTTCCACTGGGTGAAATCAGAAGACATTATCAATCGTGGCGGCGGAACATTAATTATTCACGTATACAATGATGATGGTAATGAAGAACTTGATATGGTGAATGATGTACTTGTGAATATGGACGGACGTTCTTTCTATGTTCCTGCCGGAACAGGCGTAGAATTGAAACCGGGTGAAAGTATTACATTGTGGCCACATCAGTATCATGACTTTGATGTAAAACCGGGAACGGGTGATGTATTAATCGGTGAGGTGTCTATGTGTAATGATGATAATACAGACAATCGTTTTAATCCGCCGGTAGGACGTTTCCCGTCTATTGAAGAAGATGAAGCGCCATATCGTCTGCTTTGCAATGAATATCCTGTAGCAAAAGAGGAATAACAGTCTGTAAAATTACATTGTTACGCTGCGTGTTAAAAACAACGCAAGTTGTTAGCTGTTTGTGCCGAGAACGTCACAAATGAGCATTGATGCGACAACAGAAACTGCCTGCGTGAATTTCTGTTGCGCTTCCTGAAACGAAAAAAGAACGTTCTCGGAAATGAGGATTACTATGAATAAATACTTCGGGCATGACAGCCAGGCATATGGAATCGAAGAACATCGTCTGGTGGGTGGTAAAGGAGATGGCATTAGACTTCTTTGTGTACGCAATGGAAAAGGGTTGGATTTTACGGTTTCTGCAGACCGTTGTGCAGATATTTCCAGACTTTCGTTTAAAGGAATTAATATGGGGTTTTTCTCGCCATGCGGCTATGTGGCACCGGCTTTTTATGACGATAAAGAAGATGGATTTTTGAAATCTTTTACAGCAGGGTTTATGACAACTTGTGGTCTGCGGGCCGTGGGTGCTGTCTGTGATGACGATGGAGAACATTTGCCGACACATGGCACTATTGCGAATACACCTGCAGAGCATGTTTATTGGGAAGAAGAGGATGACCGTCTTGTTATTCATGCATTGATAAGGGATGAACGCATTTTTTATCATAAACTTGTACTTCACAGAGAGATTATATGCTCATTAAAAGAAAATCGCCTGGAGATTCATGACCGTATTGAGAATCGCGGTGACATGCATACTCCGGCGATGATTATGTATCACATGAATATGGGATACCCGCTTCTTAGTGAAAATGCGATTCTTCATGTCCCGTCCGATAAAGTAGTGGCCAGAGACCCTAGAGCAGCAGAAGATTTAGATACATGGAATGTAATGCTGCCACCGCAGCCTTGCTTTGCGGAACAATGTTATTTTCATCATTTCGGTGAAAAAGGATTGGCGGCTATTTATAATCCGGATGTGAATGTAGGATTGGCAATCCATTTCGACCCGAAGCAACTGACGCATTTTACACAGTGGAAGATGATGGGAGAGCGTGATTATGTGCTCGGATTGGAACCGGGCAACTGCCATCCGAACGGCAGAGATAAGATGCGCGAGGAGGGAACTTTGAAAATTCTTGCTCCGGGAGAAAGTGTATCTTATGATGTGACAATTAAAATGTTGGAGAAGGAAGACTTCGAGGCATTGCGTTAAAAGATGTTGTGAAAACAGCCGATTTTTTGCACGGCACTTTCGTCATGGCACAACACAGAAATTCTAATAAGGCAGATTTTTGCGTAATATCAAAAAGCTTGAAATACTACTTTGTCGGTTGACAGAAACGTGATTTTTTGTGTGCGCTAAAGGTTGAACAAATTTCGGATTCTGTCTGTATAATCACGAACTGCCTTTTATGGCTTGCTTAGTGTTCCTTACAGACTGGTGCTGATAAAACATAATCTGTAGCGTCAACCTGTTTAAAAAAATCCCGGACACATAGTTATCAAAATAAATTGATAGCTAAATGTCCGGGATTTTTGAGTTTTGACGCACAGATTTAATCATGACTTTATCAGCACGGTCTGTTAGTAACACTACAAGGCATTAATCGGCAGGTTCGTGTTATGCAGACAGAATCCGAAATTTGTTCAACACATTATCGTACACAAACCGATATTCTGTCAGCCGTCAAAGAGTATTTCTAAACTTTTCTCTAAAACAACAAAAAATCTGCCCTATTAGAATCGTTGTGTTGTGCTATGACGAAAGTGCTGTGCAGAAGAACGGCTGTTTTTGAAACATTAAGGCTTGGCATTACTTTTGCGGAACTTTGAAGGTGAAGTCCCCACAAAGTTATTGAACGCGCGGTTAAACTGCGAGAAACTGCTGAAACCGCAACTAAAAGCAATGTCGGTAATTGGCTTATTGGTAGAAACTAATAATGTTTGCGCATTGCGTATGCGGGTCAGTTGGATATATTCCGTTAACGTGAAGTTCGTAACCTTCTTGAACTGGTGCGATAAATAGTAACTGCTGATATAAAAGCGGTCAGCAATGGAGTTCAAGGAAAGCTCCTCGGTGAAATTGCTGTGGATGTACGCGGTAATTTCATAGATTTTATTTGTAATATTGTCAAAATCCATGTGGTCAAGGTATACATTTTTGCCTTGATAGAGGTATATAAGGCTTAAAAACTCAATAAATTTATTGTGTATTGCCAGGTCGGTTAATTCATTTGGTGTTTTGGATAAATAATAGATGTCATTTATCTTTTCAAAAATAAGTTCTTTGTATTTGCCCTCAAAACGATAGAATGGGAGCTCTTTATCAAAGATACTCAAAAGCTTTTTGAGATATCCGTCCAGTGGTGCCGGCATGTTAGGGAAAGCAAAGTTAATAACCAAACGTTTGCAGGTGGCCCCGTCCGGATAGGTCGTTTTGTGCAATAAGGAGGGCTTGATGGCTACAATGTCGAAACAACGCATATCGTGCCATGAACCATCAATTAAATGCCCGGCTTGTTGTTCGTCCAGAAAAATCAACATTTCGTAGAACTGGTGAAAATGCTGGAATTCCATATTGGCAGTATAAGAACGCTCATCCCAGTCGAAGTAATAGAAGAAAGGAGCGCCGTAAGGATTGATTTTAATGTCATATTTGGGTTCATAAATTAGATTATCAATTAGCATAGTGGATGTAAGCCCTTTCAAAGTTGCAAAATTTGCTATTTCTAGGAAGAAAATGGCATTTTTTGCTTTGGTTGAATTTGACACTTTGACGAGTAAGAATATGCAAAAAAATGCAAAAAACGAAAAAGTGCACAAAAAATACAAATGTAAATTAGTAAACCTGCTTGTTTCATAGAAAAATTATAAAATAAAATAGCAAAAAGTGCAATGTTTTTTGCGAAAAAGGCAACATATGAGTGGTAAATATGCTTTAAAGTTGGTAGCCTATAAACATCAGGAGGGGGTAACCCCACAGTAAGGAGGGTATTTACAGTATGAAATTGAAAAAAATTGCAGCACTTTTGTTGACGGGCGCGATGGTTGTTTCATCTTTTGCTGCTTGTGGCGGCAATGCGAACGGCAATAATGGACAGACAGATGTTGTTTCTACTGAGGCCAACAAGCAGACAGAAGTAGTAGAAGCAGGACCAAAGGAAGCTCCGATGCTAACAACATTAGTTGAAGCCGGTACACTTCCTACCTTAGACGAAAGAATGCCGGTTGAGGCAGACCGTTTTGTTGAAACAGTGGATGCGACAGGGGAGAAGCTTTCCATTGGTACATACGGTGGAACACTTAACATTGTAAATGGTGGCGGAAGCTGGGATTTATCCAGACCTATTACAGAAAGTATTATTCATTACAATACAGATGGTTCTTATTATGCAAACGTTATTAAAGCTTACGAGCATAATGCGGACTATACTGAATGGACATTCCATTTAAGAGAAGGTATGAAATGGTCCGATGGTGATGATTTTAACGCAGATGATATTACATTCTGGTATTATATGTGCCACCTCAGCAACTTTGACGGAAAGAGAAGCTGGGCAGCATTAATCGACTATAAAGAGACAAATGCAGATGGTGAAGAGACAGTTTACTATGCAAAACTTACAAAGGTTGATGCTACAACTGTTAAATGGACTTTCACAAATCCAAAATTACCGGCTGACTTCATTGAGAATGGTGACTTCAAATGGTGTTGGGCTCCTTCTCATTACTTAAACGACCTTATTCCGGATTCAATCTATGTTGAGAATGAATACTGGGCAGCAACAGGTCTTAGTGAGGAAGATGTTCTTGTAAACGCAAAAGCAAAAGGAATTGACCAGGCTACAATCAAAGACCTTGGTAAATTTGTTACATACAATTTCTGGAATGCTTCCGGTGTTCCGACAGTTAATCCTTATGTATTGACTACAAAAGCAGGTAACAACACAAAAGATGCTGAACTTTGTATCTTAGAGCGTAATCCATATTACTGGAAAGTGGATGTAGCAGGCAACCAGCTTCCATACTGCGATGCAATTCACATGTACAAATATTCAGAAGACGGACAGGATCAGTTAGCATTCCGTTCAGGCGAACTTGATATTATCGGTGTTCCGATGGAAGATATTTCTGCAATTTTAACAGATATGGGTGATGCAGTGGAACTTCGTACATTCGCAGGTACAAACTGGGGAACATATCAGGTAACATTTAACTACACAAATGAAGATAAGAATTATGCAGATTTATTTGCAAATGTAAAATTCCGTGAAGCGATGTCAATCGCAGTAGATCGTGAACAGGTATCCGGACTCCTTTCTGACGGATTCCTTGAACCGGCACAGTGTGCTCCTTCAGAAGGTAACTTCGGTTATGATGCAGACTGGGCAAAGAAATGGACCAATTATGACGTAGAAGGTGCTAAGAAGTTATTAGAAGAATGCGGTCTTGTTATGGGCTCTGACGGATTCTATGATTTTGCAGACGGTACTGACTTAATCCTTACATTCTACTCATACACAGAATTAGGATTATCAGAGACAGCTTATCCGGTACTGGAACAGTACTACAATACAATCGGTATTAAGTGTGCAAACAAAGACCTTGCAATGGAAGCATTCGACCAGGAAATCGACAATAATACATGGTGTGCAGTTTTAGGACCTCACACATCTATCGGTGGACTTTCTTTAAGAGACCGTGTTGCTCCGTTCGTTCCGATTCAGGAAGCTGCTGAGTGGTATGGTGAATATGGTGCTTGGTATGCATCAAACGGTACAGAAGGTGTAGAGCCAACAGGCGATATGAAAGAATTACTTACAATTTATGAGCAGTGGGCTGCTGAAAGCGATTCTGCTAAGAGAGATGAACTTTCATTAAAGATTTATGAAATTCATGAAAAGAACCTTTGGACAATCGCTTACTTAGAAGGTGCCGGCACCTATAATCTTGTAAGTTCTAAGATTGAGAACTTCCCGGATAATTTAGTATGGGCTGACTTATATCAGTATGCAAACATCGCACATTACTGGACATTATATAAGGCAGAATAGTTCGAATGGATTAGAAATAGAGGCATTTTTACCGGAGGCGGAAACCGGTTTCCGCCTCCGGTTTTTTTAGAAAGGGACGTTTTTAATGGATGATATTATGAACAAAGCAGAAGAAATGCATGAAAATAATCCGAAGAAGACCGTTATAGAAGCAGTAAAAGAATTTTTCGAAAGAGATTTGGTTCAGTACATCATAAAGCGAGTTTTGATGTTTATTCCAACTTTGTTTTTAATATCGGTACTGGTTTTCTTCGTTATTCAGCTCCCGCCGGGAGATTATGTAACATCACATATTGCAAAACTGGCGACGGAAGGCGAAATCGTAGATGCTGAGACGGCAGCGGCAATGCGTGCGGATTACGGTCTGGATTTGCCGATTTGGCAACAGTATATTAAATGGGTAAAAGATATTGTCTGGACACCGACAGATTCCAGCTACTACAGACTATATGGTTCACATCATAACTGGAAGTATTCCTTTGCTTATGGCCGTGATGTATGGTCGGTAGTGGAAGAACGATTGGGGCTGACGATTCTCGTCACTGCGGTTATTATGATTTTCCAATATGCGGTATCTTTACCGATTGCGGTATATGCATCAACGCATCAGTATTCAGTAGGAGATTATGTATCGTCTATCATAGGATTTCTGGGGACGGCGATACCGAACTTTATTCTGGCAATTATCCTAATGTACCTATCCTACCTATGGACGGGGAATGCGAACGTAGGATTGTTCTCACAGGATATGTTGGTAAACGGAATTAATTTGTCAAATTTCGGAGATTTCTTAAAACGAATGATTATTCCTATCATCGTTATCGGAACGAGTGGTACATGTGGAATTATCCGTTCTGTTCGTGCGCAGATGTTAGATGAAGTAAGCAAACAGTATACACTGACCGCAAGAGCAAAGGGCGTACCGGAAAGAACAATTATTATGAAATACTGTTTCAGAGCAGCGATTAACCCGACTGTTTCCGGCTTGGGCGGTGTTCTTTCCAGCTTATTTTCTGGTTCAACTGTAACTGCTATGGTTTTGAATATGCAGATTCAGGGACCGGTTCTGTTCCAGGCGTTGAAAGTACAGGATATGTATCTTGCAGGTGCAATTGTAATGGTTCAGGCAGTATTAGTAGTTGTAGGTGTCTTGTTCGCTGATATCGCATTAGCGTTCTTAGATCCAAGAATTCGTTACTCAGGAGGTGGAAGATAATGGCATTGTTTAAGAAAAAAGAGAAAACAAGCGAAGATTATTATCTTGCCTCACAGTGGACATTAATGGCGAGAAAGCTAAAAAAGCATAAACTCGCAAGGATATCGCTGATAATTCTTTTGGTATTATATCTGGGTGCGTTGTTTGCTGATTTTTTGGCACCATATGGTTTGGAAGAGTTTGATGCACTTTATAAGAATAGTGCTCCGACAAAGATTCATTTGGAATATGAGGGTGAGTATGTCGGACCACATATTTATAAACTTGAGAAAACGATTAATCGTGAGGACTTCTCTGTAACGATTACAGAAGATACCTCGGAATATTATAAAATAGAGCTTTTTACCGAAGGGCCGGAGTACAAGATTTTAGGTTTTATTCCTTGTAAACTTCATCTTTTCGGTGTGAGTGAAGGCAGTAATGGCGGAACAGGGGCAAAAATTTTCCTCTTTGGCGCGGATTCACTCGGAAGAGATATTTTCTCGCGTGTGCTTCATGGAGCCAGAATTTCGCTGACAATTCCGTTTGCCAGTGCGATTATCAGCTTTTTCCTTGGTATTACAATCGGTTCGATTTCCGGTTACTTTGGTGGAAAGGTAGATATGATTATCCAGCGTATCATCGAGGTAATGGGGGCAGTTCCGCAGATTCCGCTTTGGTTAGCACTTTCGGCTGCAATTCCTCCGGGAATTTCAACGGTAAAAATGTATTTCTACATAACGATTATATTATCGTTCATTAACTGGACGGGAATGGCACGAGTTGTGCGAGGCAAGTTCCTGTCACTTAAGAATGAGGATTACGTAATGGCTGCAAGACTTGCCGGTGTATCTACATGGAAGATTATCTGGAAACATCTTGTGCCGGGCTTTATGAGTTACTTAATTGTGTCTATGACACTTAGTATACCGGGCTCTATCGTAGGTGAGACTTCCATGTCTTACTTAGGACTTGGTATTAAGTCACCTGCTACAAGCTGGGGTGTACTTTTGCAGGAAGCAAGCTCTGTTACAGATGTAGCAAGTAATCCGCATAAATTAATTCCGATTATTTTTGTAACTATCACAGTTCTCGCATACAACTTCCTTGGCGACGGACTTCGTGATGCAGCAGACCCGTATAAATAAGCACAGGAGGCAAGTAAAATGAAAAATAATAATATTCTTGAAGTGAAAGACCTCCATGTGGATATTCATACATCAGAGGGACTTCTGACAGCCGTTCGAGGTGTCAATTTTGAAATAAAAAAAGGCGAAACATTAGGATTAGTTGGAGAATCCGGTTGTGGTAAATCACTTACCTGTAAGGCAATTCTTGGCATTAATGAAAAGAAATGTGTTTCCAGCGGAGAAATCAAGTTTGATTCGGAAGGTTTAGGAGAGGTTGAACTTATCAGTCTTGCAAATGAGAAAAAGGATAAAAATATCCGCGCTATCCGAGGAAAAGAGATTTCGATGATTTTTCAGGAACCAATGGTCGCTTTTTCACCGATGTACACTATTGGTAATCAGATTAACGAAGCTACGTTGCTTCATATTACAAAGGATAAAAAGAAAGCAAAAGAGATTTCCATGGAGGTTATGCGCAAGGTTGGTATTGCTAACGTAGAAAAGCGTTATAATCAGTATCCGCATGAATTCTCCGGCGGTATGTTACAGCGTGCATTAATCGCAATGGCACTTGTATGTAATCCGAAGCTTTTGATTGCAGATGAACCGACGACAGCACTTGATGTTACGATTCAGGCACAGGTTCTTGAACTAATGAAAGAACTTCAGAAAGATTTTGATACCTCTATTTTGTTCATTACACATGACCTTGGTGTTGTAGCAAGAATGTGTGACCGTGTAGCGGTTATGTATCTGGGTAAAATAGTAGAGAGTGCAGATTCAACGGAAATTTATGCGAATCCACAACACCCTTATACGAGGGGGCTGATTGGTTCCGTGCATAAGATTGGTTCAAAGAAGGAAGAGAGACTGTTTTCGATTGAAGGAACCGTGCCGCTTGCTATGAATCTGCCAAAAGCCTGCGGTTTCTATGACCGTTGTGATGCGCGTATTGAAGGGCTTTGCAACAAAGCCGAGCCGGAATTGGTAGAGGTTGCGCCGGGACACAAAATTGCTTGCTTTAACTGTCCACATGAGGCATGTAAGGAGCAGAGAGCGCGAGTAGAGGCAATGCTTAAGAATGAGGAGGCGGGCAGACATGAATAAAGAAAATATTCTGGAAGTTAAGAATGTACATAAACGCTTTCATTCAAAAGGTGTTACAGTTAAAGCAGTAACAGATGTCAGCTTCGATGTAAAGCCGGGTGAAACTATTGGTATTGTAGGTGAGTCAGGTTGTGGCAAAACGACATTGGGACGTTGTATCGTGCGTGCATATGATGCATCAGAAGGTGAAGTTTTCTATCGTACAAGAGAAGGCGAAGAACTTGACTTCTTAAAAGTAGATAAGAAGAAAATGAAGGAAATCCGTAAGGAAATCCAGATGATTTTCCAGGACCCGTATTCTTCTCTGGACCCTAGAATGACGGTTCTTGAGATTATAAAAGAGCCGTTAAAAGCAAATTATCCGAAAATGTCAAAAGAAGAGATGGATCAGAAAGCAAAAGCGATGGCAGAGCGAGTTGGCTTAAATCCGATGTATTTGATGCGTTATCCACACGCGTTTTCCGGTGGTCAGCGTCAGCGTATCGGTATTGCAAGAGCACTTGTCATTGAACCACAGATTATCGTATGCGACGAAGCGGTATCAGCACTTGATGTATCGATTCAGGCGCAGGTAATCAACCTGCTTCGTGATTTGCAGAAGGAGTTAAATTTAACGTATCTTTTCATTAGTCACGATTTATCGGTAGTAGAACATATTTCGGATAAAGTAGGAGTTATGTACCTCGGCAGAATGGTTGAGTATGCATCGACAGAGCAGATGTTTGCAAAACCGATGCACCCATATACAGAAGCATTGCTTTCTGCTGTGCCGGTTGCAGACCCGAAATATAAAATGGACCGAATCCCGCTTAAGGGAGAAATTCCAAATCCGGCAAATCCGCCGAGCGGATGTTATTTCCATGAGAGATGCCAGTATTGTATTGAAAAATGCAAAGTGGAATCTCCGGAATTAAAGCAAATGCCGGACGGCAGATTATGTGCCTGCCATAGAGCAGAAGAACTTTCATTGAGAGGATTTTCTTATGAAGAATAGAAACCTGATTATTTTCACGGATAGCGGTGATACCATCATTGATGAGGGTACACAGGTTTTTGATGAAAGAGGAATCGTAACAAAAGCAGATTTTATTCCGGGAGCAGACAGAGTACTTAGAACACTGCATGAGGAAGGTTATCGAATTGCATTAGTAGCGGATGGTGAATGGGAATCGTTTCAAAATGTTTACCGCGAAAATGGACTTGGCTACTGCTTTGAAGAGTGGATAGTATCGGAAGTGGTCGGAGAGCAGAAACCGGCAAAATCTATGTTTGACACAGCGATGCAGAAAATGAAACTGACAGATGCCGATAAACCATATATTGTTATGATTGGTAATAATTTAAAGAAAGATGTAGCAGGTGCGAACCGATATGGTCTTACTTCTGTCTGGTTAGACTGGTCGCCAAGGTATTTCCATACAGTGGAAGAGGCAGACTGGGAACCGGATTATACAGTAAAGACACCTGATGAGTTGCTTGTTTTGCTTCACAGGCTGGAGGAGAATTTATGTACTGCTA
Source organism: uncultured Roseburia sp. (assembly GCA_964393475.1). Classification (GTDB taxonomy): domain Bacteria; phylum Bacillota; class Clostridia; order Lachnospirales; family Lachnospiraceae; genus Roseburia. Next base: position 12,820 of record CAYMTX010000003.1, read on the forward strand.
AAAGTGGGGTGAACGGTAACGAGAAAATTATTGCAGCCCAAAAACTGCAACAGACAACAGAAGCATTCTCCGGTATTTTATATGAAGAAGACGAAACCTTTTTAAAGAATATGGAGCATAACAATCTGGCAGGTGATGATATTCGCAGGTATCAATTCTGGGAATGGACACAGGGTGTTGGGTTGTTTGGCTTGTGGAAAATGTTTTGCTATGAGAAAAAAGAAAAATATTTAGAGATTCTGAAATCTTATTATGACAGACAGCTAGGAATCGGATTTCCGGCATTGAATGTTAATACAGCGGCACCATATCTGACAATGTCTTATCTGGCAGAGTATACCGGAGAAGAGAAATACATGCAGCCTTGTGTGGCAGCGGCAAAGGATATCATGGCAAACTTCCCTCGTACAGAAGAGGGCGGTTTCCAGCACAAAACATCTGACACGTTAAATGAACAGGAACTTTGGGATGATACCTTATATATGACCGTTTTATTCCTTGCGAATATGGGACGTATCTTAAAGGATGATGACATGAAGAAAGAGGCCGAGTATCAGTTCTTGTTACATAATAAGTATCTGAGCGATAAGAAAACCGGTCTTTGGTATCATGGTTGGACATTTAAAGAGCGAAATAACTTTGCAGGTGCTTTCTGGGGCAGAGGCAATTGCTGGGTAACGATGGCGATACCGGAATTCTTAAGCATGACAGAATGCAGCGAAGAGACGAAAAAGATACTGGTAGAAGCTTTGCGGAAACAGGTGGAAAGCCTGAAAAAATATCAGGCTCCGAATGGAATGTGGCATACGTTAATCGATGATGCGGATTCCTATGTGGAAGCAAGCGCTACCTGTGGTTTTGCATACGGTATTTTGAAAGCGGTTCGAGAAGGAATTTTAGATGCGTCTTATAGAGAGGTGGCAGAGAATGCTGTAGTGCCGATTTTGGAATGTATTTCGGACGATGGCGTAGTACATCAAGTCTCTTATGGTACACCGATGGGGCGTACCTGCAAAGAATTTTACAAAAATATTGAACTTAAACCAATGCCATATGGTCAGGCGCTGGCGATGTTATTCCTGGCGGAATACTTAAATGAAAGCAAGATATACAAACGATAAAAATCGTCGGGAAAATGAGGCAGTTCTGCCTCATTTTCCTAATTTACGAAACCGAAAGACCAAAAGACAGTCAGAAAGAATAGGTGAAGGTTATGACACTTGGCAGACAATGGGACAGCAGATTAAGAATATGGGATAACGCTTTTGGGGGACAGTTCTACAGACCTATCGGTACAATTGAGGTAGAAGGTTTTACCACCATGTCACAATTGTCTCTGGCACAGGCAAAACAAGAAACATACATGAAATTCCCCGTGGGAACGAAATGGGGGAAAAAATGGGAATATGGATGGTTTCGCGGGAGTGTGACACTGCCGGAGTGTGCAGAAGGGGAACGAATTGTGTTGACACTCGGCGTAGCGCCTGAAATGTTAGTTTATGTAGATGGAAAAGAAGCAGGTTCCATTGATAAACAGCATTTTTACATTACGTTGACAGACTGCGCGCGGTCAGGTGAGACATATGAGCTTTATGCAGAAGGATATGCCGGTCATGGACCGAGAGAGGAAGGTGCAGGAATCTGGCCGAGAGAATCCATTCCGGTACCGGAGCCGCCTGCCTGTCAGTGTATAATCAAAGAAAGTACGTTTGGTGTGTGGAATCAGCAGATGTTTTTGGCATATGCAGATTATCATACACTCTATGAATTGTGGAAGAAACTTCCTGAGAATGACCTTCGCGGCATGAAGATTGGCGAAGCACTGCAGGAGTTTACATATAGAGCAGATTTTGAATTGCCGGAACCGCAGAGAACGAAAAGCATTACTGCGGCAAGAGCAGTTTTGCAACCGCTTTTAGAGAAGAAAAATGGCGACACGGCTGTAAATTATACCGTGTTTGGACAGTCGCATCTGGACTTGGCATGGCTTTGGACGGCAGAAGAGACAAAGCGTAAATCAGCCAGAACATATTCCAATCAGTTAGCGCTGATGGAACGTTATCCGGAATATCGTTTTTTATTGTGTTCGCCGACGGTACTGGAGAATTTAAAAGAATATTATCCGGATTTATATAAACGTGTAAAGGAAAAAGTGGAGAACGGACAGTTCATACCGGAAGGTGCAGTTTATATCGAAAGCGATACGAATCTGCCGAATGGTGAAAGTCTGATTCAACAGTTTGTACGTGGAAAACGATGGTTCAGAAATGAGCTGAGAGTGGATAGTAAGATGGCATGGCTGCCGGATACATTTGGCTTCTCCGGAGCGTTGCCGCAAATTATGCAGGGATGTGATGTGCCTTATTTTGCAACACAGAAGCTGCTTAGGTCAGACCCGGAGTGTGAGCAGTTCCCATATAATATTTTCTGGTGGGAAGGCATTGATGGCAGTAAAGTATTATCACATATTTATAAGAAAAACAATGCGGTATTTACGCCGGATGCATTAATCAGCCGTTGGGAAGATGACCGCAATCAAAAAGAAAAGATAGACGGAATGTTCTTTCCGTTTGGTTATGGTGATGGTGGCGGCGGTCCAACAGAACTAATGGTAGAAACATACTTGCGTTGTAAGAATCTGGAAGGACTTCCGAGGTGCCAAATGGAGAGTCCGGTGGACTTTTTTGAGCGTATAGATGGTGGGAAAGTTGAAAACGTCTATTATGGAGAACTTTATCTGGCATGGCACAGAGGTACTTATACCTCGCAGGCAGGTATTAAGAAGGGTGTCAGAAAAGCGGAGTTTGCATTGCGTGAGGTTTCGTATCTGGCGGGGTTATTGTGTCTAAAGCAGAATACATTAAAGCAGGATGAAAAAGAGACATTAGAGAACGTAATGAAGCAGGTAGAAGTGCATTGGAATGAGTTATTATTCCAAGAGTTTCATGATATTCTTCCTGGTTCGTCAATTGAAAGAGTGAATGAAGAAGCACGGAGTGCGTTAAATAACATAGAAAAAGAATGTGAACGCCTCGCTAAGAAATTATTGCTGATACTTGCAGGAGAAAATGCTATCTTTAATTCTTTGAGCTGGGAGCGGAGAAGTGGAAATGGATTACGAGTACCTGCGTGCGGATATGTGTGTATCGGAAATGAGGAGAATAAGGCAGGTACGGAAAGACAAAAAATGGAATGTCGGATAGAAACAGTATCCGGTAAATTTGAAAAAGTAACCATACATCATCCAAGATATCATGTGACAGTCGATGCAATGGGACGTATTGTGAATTTGCAGAATCCGGCAACCGGTTATATTTATGAATCACAGCCGATGAACGAATTAAAACTCTATCAGGATATTAATGTAGAGTATGATGCGTGGGAGCTTGGCAGAATGTTTGAGGAGATTCCGGTAGAGCTGAATAGGAATGTTGAAATTTCTGTAGAACAAAACGATAAGCGTGTAATAGTTACGGTAAATCGGAAAGAAGAACATTTCACATGGATACAGGATATTATATTCGACGAAACAGCAGATTGGATTGAGTTTAAGACAAAGGTTGACTGGCATGAAAGACACCGCATTTTGAAGGTGGATTTCCCGACTTCGATATATACGAAGGAAGCGATTGAAGAGATTCAGTTTGGCTACCTGAAACGTCCGACACACAAGTCCAGACAGTTTGAAAAAGACATGTACGAGACTTGTCATCATAAATATGCGGCACTGACAGATGGTGAAAATGGTCTGGCAATTTTAAATGATTGTAAGTATGGAATTTCTGCACGAGACAGTAAATTATCTCTTACGGTACTTAAAGCACCGGTAATGCCGGATATGAATGCAGACCAGGGAGAGCATGAATTTTCATATGCATTGTATTTGTTTGACGGACCGTTTAATCATAGTGAGGTGCCACAGGCAGGATATGAATTTAATCTTAAACCGACAGAGGTACGGACGCATGCAACAAGTAGTGCAGTGCAGGCAGAAGATGCGGTGCAGGCGGTTTCGTTCTTCCAAGTGGAAAGCACACATGTCATGATTGACAGCTGTAAACCGGCAATGGATGTGAAAAATGCGGCAGTTCTCCGTATGTATGAGTATATGGGAAGCGCCGGATGCTGCGATGTATATCTGCCGGCGGAAGTGAAAGCTTGTTCTGTTTGTAACATGCTGGAAGAAAAGCAATATGAGCTGGAAATCAAAGAAAGAGATGGAAAAAAATATGTGGAACGTTTAGCATTCCATGCATTTGAAATCAAGACATTATTGTTAGAAGTTTAAAGTATTTCAGATAAAAGAAATGCAGGGGAGAGAATATGGAAAAACATTATCGTAAAATGTTACAAGCCAATGACGAACATGTAGTTTGGGCATTGCAAAGACAGATACTGGACGAAAACAATAGCCGTTATGGTGGTTTTTATGATGTGAACGGCATGGTACAGGCAAAGAACTCAATTTATGAAATCGCAGCTATGGTTGTAGCTTACTGTAACGAGGACTCAGGCTATTATCATAATGAACTTATTTTGCAGCGTGCCTTGTTGGGCTTAAAATATGTGCGCAGTGTACAGCATGAGAATGGACTGTTTGACTATGTAACATGTAACTTTTTTTCAGCACCGGATACTGCATTCTGTGTGGCAAAATTAATTATGATTTATTTGTACCTGACGCAGAAGTACGATGCAGATACAGTCTTAGGTACTATTGAGGAAGACGGAAAGCCGGATGGTGAAATTGCTATTTGGAAAGCAATTCATGAAATCGTAAGAAGCGGATGCTTTGGTCTGCTTGAGGGTGGTTTCCATACACCGAATCACAGATGGGCAATTGCATCGTTACTGATGTTGGGCGCTAAACTTTTTGACAGTGAGAAAATGTGTGTGGCGGCAAACACTTACCTGAACGAAGGTATTGATGGTAATGCAGACGGTGAATATGCAGAGAAATCGGCCGGCAATTACAATAGTGTAAATAACAACGCAATGATGCTTCTTGCAGAGGCAATCGGTGAGGAAGCGTATGACGGATATGTCATTCGGAATCTGAAAATGATGTTGACTTACTGGGAACCGGATGACAGCGTGTTTACAGCAAATTCCACCAGATTTGACAAGGATAGATTAGTGTACCCTACCGGCTATTATATGCAGTATCTGCATATGGGAATGAAGTATAATATTCCGGAATTTTTGCAGATGAGTAATCGGATTTTTGAAATCGCAGAAGAAAAACGGATTGAAGTGCCGGGTGATTTAATAGGTTATATGTTGAAGCCGGAGTGCAGAACTTTTGAGTATGAAGATACTTATACTACACCGGATTACAGAGCTTTCTATAAAGAATCCGGCATTGCACGCAGCAGAGTCGGACGCTATACATTTACCGTAATGAACGGTAAATCCAATTTCTTCTACATTCACAACGGAACCATGAAAATGGAGATGAAAGTGGCGGGAAGTTTCTGCGAGCACCGTGCATTTAAGAGTACACAGATGGAACGAATTTCCGAAAAAGAATATCACCTGAGTCAAGTTATGCGTGGTTGGTACTACCTGCCGTTTAAAGAAAAGCCGGCAACGAGTGATTGGTGGGCAATGGATAATGCGTCCCGTGATTTGAAGTTAGGACCGGATATGCAGATTGATGTCTGGGTAAAGGAAGTAAAAAATGGTGTGGATATTCGTGTGAAAACCGCTGGTGTAGAGGGTGCGCCATGGCGAATTGAACTGGCATTTTCGGGTGTTAATTTCCTGACGAATGAGTACATGGATATGCCGCTTAGCGGAAGTGAAGTGTTAGTGGTGAAGCAGGGGTATACAGAAGTGTCCAACGGAAAGGACACACTGATTGTAGGTCCGTGTTTTGGGGAACACCATTTTACAGAAGGAAAAGAGGATAGTGAGGCGAAAACAGCAGGTGCTGCAACCTTGTATCTGACAGACTATACAGCATTCGACCATACAATTGAGATTCGTAATAAGCGTAGCTTTTATGATAATTAAAAAGCAGTAAGGCAAGGAGAAGAAATATGGGAAGAGAATTTATCATGCCGGGGAAGATTATCAGCGGTAACGGTGCGTTGGAACAGTCAGAGAACTGCCTTGCCAAGTTTGGCAAAAAAGCATTGATTGTAACGGATGAAGTAATGGTAAAACTGAAAAATCTAGACCGTGTGACAGAGGTGCTTGATAAAGCGGGCGTGGCATATAGTGTGTATGACGGAATCGGTGGAGAACCGACCGACACGATGATTGTTAAAGGCCTCGAAATTTATCGGAATGACGAGTGTGATTTTTTCATTGCATTAGGAGGCGGAAGCCCGATTGATTCCATGAAAGCCATTGCAGCATTGGCAGCGAATGGTGGGAAAATCAGCGATTATATGGGAAAAGAAATTGCCGGGGCAATTCCTCCGATGGTGGCAATTCCGACAACAGCGGGAACCGGTTCAGAAGCGACCAAATTTACAATTATTACTGATACAGAAAAAGATGTGAAAATGCTTTTAAAGGGCGATGCCTTAATGCCGAATCTGGCAATTATCGATCCGCAGTTTACGATGACGGCACCGCCTGCAATTACAGCGGCCACGGGTCTGGATGCCTTGACACATGCGATTGAGGCATATACTTCGGTAAAGGCACAGCCGATGACAGATGTGTTTGCACTCTCTGCGGTAAAGAGAATTTTTAAATATTTATCAGACGTATTTTTCGAAGGAAGTGATGTAGAAGCGAGGACGGAAATGTCACTGGCGGCACTGGAAGCGGGGGTTGCTTTCAACAATGCGTCTGTAACGATTGTGCATGGTATGAGCAGACCGATAGGAGCACTTTTTCATGTACCGCACGGTATTTCAAATGCGATGCTGCTGAAAGAGTGTCTGACATTTGCATTAGATGGTGCATATGAACGTTTTGAAGATTTGGCGTATGCCATTGGCGTGGCAGATATAGAATACAGTACAGAAGAGAATGCAAAAGCATTTTTGAAGGAAGTAGAAAATCTCTGTGAGCAGTTAAAGGTTCCAACCCTTGAAGAATATGGAATTAACAAAGCAGAATTTTTTGCAAAAATGGATAAAATGGCAGATGATGCATTGATTAGCGGAAGTCCTGCAAATACCAGAAAAACAGTGACCAAGGCTGATGTCTTGGCAATTTACGAAAAGCTTTGGAACTAGAATGGGAGGAGAAGGATATGGGATATATCACATTTGATGAAACAAGACCATTCGACATTGTATTGCTTGGCAGAGTGGCAGTAGATTTTAATCCGGTGGACTACTTTCAGCCTTTGGAAGAGTGTACGACATTTAAAAAATATGTAGGTGGTTCTCCGGCAAATATTGCAGTAGGCACAGCACGCCATGGGCTAAAAACAGGTTTTTTTGCAAGAGTATCAGATGACCAACTGGGGGATTTCGTTATACATTTTTTTGAAAAAGAAGGTATTGACACTTCTAGAATTCGCAGATGTGAGCACGGTGAGAAAATCGGATTGACTTTCACGGAAATCCTTTCCCGTGATGAGTCGAGCATTTTAATGTATCGTAATTGTATCGCGGATTTACAACTAAATCCGGCGGACATTGACGAAGAATACATCCGCAGCACGAAAGCAATTTTAATCTCCGGAACGTCTCTTGCTGCCAGTCCTTCGAGAGAGGCAGCATTGAAAGCGCTGATGTTAGCCAAAAGATGTGATACCAGAATTATTTTTGATATTGATTATCGCGCATACAACTGGCAGAGCGAAGATGAGATTTCTATTTACTATTCAATGGTAGCCAAGGAAGCAGATATCATTATGGGCTCCAGAGAAGAATTTGACCTGATGGAAAGGCTGATTGAACCGGGACGTGATGACTGGCAGAGTGCAAAGGCATGGCATGCTCACAATGCAAAAATCGTTATCATCAAACATGGAAAAAGCGGTTCTACAGCATATACTTGTGATGGCAGACATTATACAGTAAAACCATTCCCTGTTGAAGCATTGAAATCGTTTGGGGGCGGCGATGGCTACGGCGCAGGATTTTTATATGGCTTGTATAGTGGCTGGGATATGTATGACTGCTTAGAGTTTGGTTGTGCACAGGCATCTATGATGGTAGCGGCACATTCCTGCTCAGAAGATTTGCCAAAGGCAGAGGAAGTACACGCATTTATCAAAGCAGCCAAAGAAAAATACGGAGAGAATGTGTGTTGTGAACGAGAAGCATAACATTTGCCGTGATAAGCAGAAATAAGAAAATTTAGGAGAAGATTATATATAAGGGGTGAGTTTCTTATGGGAAATGTTAGAATGACGGTTGGTCAGGCAATCGTAAAATTTCTGGATAAACAGTATGTGGAATTTGATGGGGTGGAAAGCAAGTTTGTCGATGGTGTTTTTACCATTTTTGGACATGGAATTGTAGTAGGACTTGGTCAGGCGCTTGATGAGAATCCGGGGGGATTAAAAGTTTATCAGGGACGCAATGAGCAGGGGATGGCACATGTGGCAACCGGTTTTGCAAGACAGAACAACAGACGAAAGATTATTGCGTGTGCATCATCTATTGGTCCGGGTGCGGCAAACATGGTAACAGCGGCAGCCACAGCAACAGTAAACCATATTCCGCTATTATTGTTCCCGGGTGATACCTTTGCGGTGAGACAGCCTGACCCGGTATTGCAACAGATTGAGCAGGAATGTTCTCCATCCATAACAACGAATGACGCATTCCGTCCTGTGTGTAAATTCTGGGACAGAATCACAAGACCGGAACAGGTAATGGCAACGCTGACACAAGCAATGCGCGTGTTGACAGACCCGGAAAAGACAGGGGCGGTATGTGTAGCGTTATCACAGGATGTAGAGGGTGAATCTTATGATTTTCCGGAGTATTTCTTTGAGAAACGTGTGCATAGAATCCGCAGACCGATTCCGGTGCAGGAAGATATAAATGAATTGGTAACATTAATCTGTGCGAGTAAAAAACCAATGATTATTTGTGGCGGCGGTGTACGCTATTCAGAAGCAGGGGATGCATTGGAGGCCTTTGCAGAGAAGTTTAAAATTCCGTTTGCGGAGACACAGGCGGGAAAAAGTGCATGTCATTCTTCGCATCCATATAACCTGGGTGGAGTTGGCGTAACCGGTAACTTGGCGGCAAATACAATTGCGAGAGAGGCAGATTTAATCATTTCAGTAGGAAGCAGGTTGTCAGATTTCACAACCGGTTCCAAAGAACTGTACGGAAAAACCAAAATGGTGGCAATCAATGTGTCGATGTTTGATGCCGGTAAAATGGATGCTGCCGTTGTAATCGGTGATGCAAAAGTGACGTTGGAGATGGCCGGTGCGGCATTGGAAGAAAAAGGTTACATCAGTGGTTATGGCCGGGAAATAGAAGTTGCAAAACGCAGTTGGGACGAAGAATACGGACGCTTGGCAATTTATACATATGGCAAAAACTTCCGCCCGATTATTAAGGCAAGAAATGAATCGAGTATAGAAGAATTTGTAGAGTTGACAGGCGGTGAAATAACGCAGACTTCAGCACTTGCATTGATTCGTGAGACGATTGATAAGGACGCTGTTATCGTAGGTGCATCGGGAAGCCTTCCGGGCGATTTGCAGAGAATGTGGACTACAGATTGCAAAGATGCATATCAGATGGAATATGGTTATTCCTGCATGGGTTATGAGATTGCGGCATCTCTTGGTGCAAAGCTTGCATGTCCGAATCAGGAAGTGTATGCAATGTGTGGGGATGGAGCTTTCCTTATGATGCACAGCGAGTTTGTTACATCTATTCAGGAGAAGCGCAAAATTAATGTTTTATTGTTTGATAACTGTGGTTTTGGCTGTATCAATAATTTACAGATGAGCAATGGCATCGGAAATCTTGCTACCGAGTTCCGTTATCGTGATGAAAATGGCGAATTATGCGGCGGTCTGATTCCGATTGATTATGCCAAAGTTGGCGCCGGATATGGTGCGAAGACGTATACAGTTCGGAATTTAGAAGAATTAAAAGCCGCCTTATTAGATGCTAAGAAACAAACAGTATCTACTCTGATTGATATCAAAGTATTACCAAAGACTATGACAGATGGTTACCATTCATGGTGGAATGTCGGTTTGGCGAGTACGACAAGCGTGGAAGCACAAAAAGATGCTTACGATAAATTAACGGAAAACAGAAAGAATGCAAGACAATATTAAAGCATGGAGGGAAAAGGTATGTTTTCAGGGGAAAAAGTAAAATTAGGAATTGCTCCGATTGCCTGGACAAATGATGATTTGCCGGAGCTTGGAGGTGAAAACACATTTGAACAGTGTGTGAGTGAAATGGCACTGGCAGGATTTACGGGTTCGGAAGTCGGTAACAAATATCCGAAAGACCCTGCGGTATTAAAACCGGCACTTAATTTAAGAGGAATTGAAATCTGTAATGCATGGTTTTCTACATTTCTTATCAGCAAACCATATGAAGAAACAGAAGCGGAATTTGAAAAGCATGTAGCATTTCTGGCTGAGATGGGGGCAAAAGTAGTGGGAGTTTCCGAGCAAAGTTACAGTACACAGGGCATTCAGACACAACCTATTTTTGAAGGGAAATATGTGATGAATGATGATGAATGGACGCTGTTGTGCGAAGGGTTGAATCGTTTGGGAAAACTTTCTTTGGAAAAGTATGGTGTAGCACTAACCTTCCATCATCATATGGGAACTGTTGTACAGAGCGCGGTAGAGGTAGAACGTATGATGCAGGGGACAGACCCGGCATATGTAAGTCTTCTTTTTGACAGCGGACATTTCGCATATTGTGGTGAAGACCCGGTTGCAATGGTAACGCGTTATGCAGACCGTATCAAACACGTACATTTAAAAGATATTCGTCCGGAAGTGGTAGAACGTGTGAAAACAGAGCGTCTCAGCTTCTTAGAAGGAGTACGTCAGGGTGCATTTACAATTCCGGGGGATGGTTGTGTAGCGTTTGCACCGATTTTTAAAGTGCTGGCGGAAAGTGGCTATGAAGGCTATATGGTAGTAGAAGCAGAGCAGGACCCGGCGAAGGCAAATCCGTTAGAGTATGCAATCCGTGCAAGAAAATTCATTGCAGAGCAGACCGGATTATAAGAAATAGAAAGACAAAATGTATTGGAAAAGCCGGAGGGCTTTAGGAGGGAAACATGGTAACAGTAGGTATTATCGGAGCAGGAAGAATCGGAAAAGTACATACAGAGAGTATTTGTAATTATGTCCGCAACGCAAAAATTAAAATGGTTGCAGACCCATACATGAACGAAGAGACCGAGCAGTGGCTGCTTGGAATGGGTGTGGCAAGCGTGTCAAAAGATTACCACGAAATTTTAAATGACCCGGAAATTGACGCAGTGTTAATCTGTTCATCTACAAATACACATTCCAATATTTCGTTGGAGGCAATTGCAGCAGGTAAGCATGTATTCTGTGAAAAACCAATTGACCACGATTTGGCAAAAATTAAAGAAGTAGTCAAAGCGTTAGAAGGAAGTAACATTAAATATCAGGTTGGTTTCAACCGTAGATTTGACCACAATTTTGCAGCAGTAAGAAAAGCGGTTACAGATGGCAAAATTGGTGAGACACACATCATTAAAGTGACATCAAGAGACCCGGAACCACCAAGTGCTGAATATGCAGCAGTTTCCGGCGGTATGTTTTTGGATATGACAATTCATGATTTTGACATGGTTCGTTTTCTGGCAGGTTGTGATGCAGAAGAAATCTATGTTCAGTCAGCCGTATTAGTTGATCCGGCAATCGGTGAAGCAGGTGATGTGGATACAGCGGTTATTACGATTAAAATGGAAAATGGTGCAATCGCAGTGATTGATAATTCAAGACGTGCAGCCTATGGTTATGACCAGAGAGCAGAAGTGTTCGGTTCAAAAGGTATGGCAGCGACATCGAATGATACCGCATCCAGCGTAGTACTTTCTACAGATGCGGGGGTAACAGGTGAGAAACCATTATACTTCTTCTTGGAGCGGTATATGCAGTCATTTGCTACGGAAGTAGGTTGTTTTATCGACGCAATTGAAAACGATACAGACACACCGCTTGGTGTTGAAGATGGCTTGAAACCGGTTCTTATGGGAATTGCAGCGAAGAAATCTGTAGAAGAACACAGACCGGTGAAACTCTCTGAGATTGAATACTAGATGCGGAATGATTATTGGAGAGGAGCTGGAATATGAGCCTGGAATTTAGTTATCCGGAATTTGACGAACAGGGCGTGAAAATACTTTCAAAAGCAGGAGATGCGGAAAATGACATGATGATGAATATCACAGTATACCGCATGAAGGCTGGGGAAGAAAAGACGTTTTGTTATCCGAAAGAAGAGATGGCAGTCCTTTTGGTTTTAGGAGAACTTTCTTTTGTATGGCAAGGTGAGGAGCGACACGGAAAGCGTGACAGCTTTATAGAAGAAGGTCCGTACTGTCTGCATGTGAGCAGGGGAATCGAAGTGACCGTAAAAGCAGCCATAGACAGTGAAGTGCTTGTGCAGTGTACAGAAAATGACAGAGCGTTTCCGCCTGTTTTCTACCGGCCGCAAGATTGCCGTGATGATATTTTCGGAAAAGATGTTTTCGATAATAAAATGAAGCGTACCGTGCGTACCGTTTTCGATTATAGTAATGCACCATATTCGAATATGGTAAACGGTGAAGTGATTAATCATCAGGGAGGCTGGTCAAGCTATACCCCGCATCATCATCCGCAGCCTGAGGTATACTATTACCGTTACGAAAGACCGGAAGGTTTTGGGGCTTGCTTTATTGATGACGTAGCATATAAAATTATGGATGGAAGCTGTGCAGCGATTCCTTGTGGAAAGACACATCCGCAGGTAACAGCACCGGCATTCCCGATGTACTACTGTTGGATGATTCGTCATTTGGAAGGAAATCCATGGACGGACCGTGTGGTTGACCCAAGATATACATGGATTGATGGTAGTATGAAGTAAAAGTTGCAAAGGAGTACCTTTGATGAAGAAATATGCATTTGGCGCAGATATCGGTGGAACAACCTGTAAATTGGGATTTTTTGAGACTTCCGGCGTGTTGCTGGATAAGTGGGAGATTCCAACTAATACGGCGAATAATGGCGCATCTATTCTTCCGGATGTAGCTTCTGCCATTGAAGAAAAGCTTGTCATGGCATCTATCTGTAGGGATGAAGTGCAGGGAATCGGAGTCGGTGTGCCCGGAGCGGTAACAGATTATCGTGTGGTACACGGATGCGAGAATCTGGGCTGGGAAACAGTCGATGTGGCAGATGAATTAGAACGTTTGACGGGATTCCATGTTAAAGTAGAAAATGATGCGAATATGGCAGTGCTGGGTGAAACGTGGAAAGGCGGTGCGGCAGGAAGTAACGATGTTTTGCTTGTGACGCTTGGAACCGGAGTGGGCGCAGGAATTCTTTCCGGAGGTCATATTGTAACCGGTTTTTCCGGAGGTGCCGGGGAAATTGGACACATGACTGTGGATTACCATGAGACAAAACAGTGCAGTTGTGGAAAATATGGTTGTTTAGAGCAGTATGCTTCTGCAACAGGGTTGGTACGACTGGCAAAACAAAAAGCAGTACAATTACAAGATGTAAGAACGTTGTATGGCATGGAAGATACAGAAAGTTTGACAGCAAAGGACATTTTTGATACGGCAAAAGCAGGGAATGCAGATGCACTTGCGGTCGTAGACGAGTTTTGCAGAATTTTAGGGATTGCACTTGCGAATGTGGCATGTGCATTAAATCCGGAAGTTATCGTTATAGGCGGTGGTGTGTCTAAGGCAGGTGATTTTCTGGTACAACGGGTGCAGGGCTATTTTGATAAATATGTTTTTTATGCATGTAAGAATGTAAAATTTGCATTAGCAGCGTTGGGGAACGATGCAGGCATCTGGGGTTGTGTGCAGTTGTTGCTGAATGAAATATAAAAGTCAACTATAAGTTTGAGGTATAAAATTCCTCTGTTTACAGATACTAGCTTAGCAAAAGCAGAATTTGTAAATGGAGGATTTTTTTATGAAAGCAACAGGAATTGTTAGAAGAATAGACGACCTTGGAAGAATTGTGGTTCCAAAGGAGATTCGAAGAACCTTGAGAATTCGTGAAGGAGACCCACTGGAAATCTTTACTGATAGAGAAGGAGAAATTATATTAAAAAAATATTCTCCAATCGGTGAACTTTCACAGTTTGCGGGAGAGTATGCAGAAAGTTTGGCGCAGACGACAGGGTATCTGGTGGTGATTACGGATTGCGACCATGTGGTAGCGGTGTCCGGTGCCGGACGGAGAGAGTTTGAAAGTAAGCCAATCAGTAAGCAGTTAGAGGAAGCTATCAGTGCGAGAAAAAATTTTCTGGCATCCAGGGGAGAGACTAACTTCATAAAAATTACACTGGATGATACAGGGGATTTTGCATCACAGGCAGTCAGCACGATTATCTGTGAAGGGGATGCAATCGGGGCAGTAATTCTTTGTTCACGGGATGAGAAAGGAAAATTAACTGAGGCTGAAGGGAAACTGGCAGCAGCAGCGGCAGGCTTTTTGGGCAGACAGATGGAACAATAGAATAAAGTTCATTTTTCGTTCTTTTGGTTGCTATTTCATGTGTATTAGAGGTACAATAGGGGTACGATGAAAACACATGGAATGTATTACACTTGGGGAGGGTTACAAATGAGAACTTTTATCGGGACCGGTCAGGGAGTGCCGAAAGATGCGGTGAAAAAAGCATTACAGGGATTGACGGCACCTACCGGAATTATTTTTATGGCACCATATCATATGGTAGAAGAGGCGGCTGCGCTGATTCATGAGACCTATCCGGATGTGCCTTCAATCGGAACGATTGGCACAAAGTTTGTAAATGGTCAGATTGGAGAGGATAATCTGGCAGTATTGGCGTTTCTTGAAGACAGCAGGGTGAGTTGTGGTCTGATTCCTGAAATCAGTAAATGTCCGGTTGTAAGTGCGGGCGAGATTCAGAAAAAAATGTCGGAAATTTCTGCTGAGAAAGAGAATACGGTCTGTATTGAGTATTGCACCGGTTCGGAAGAAAATCTGGTGACGACCTTTACTTCCTGTTTGGAACAGCGGAAGATTTCTATGGTAGGAGGCACCGTTTTTGGAGTGCCGGACGGAAAAGCAGCGCTTGTTGCTTACAATGGCAAAGTATATGAGGATGCATGTGTATATGCGTTTGTAAAAAACCTGACCGGAAAGGTAAGAGTTTATAAAGAAAATATCTATGTAAATAATTCCAAACACGCACATTTTGCTACGAAGGTAGATGTGGCGAGAAAAGCATTGATTGAGCTGGATAATAAGCCGGCAGCGGCAGTTTACAGTAATGAGATAGGTATTCCGCAGAATAAGATTATTGATAATGTTCTGGTGAATCCGATGGGACGTGCGGTAGGAGATGAGGTATATATTTCTTCTATGATGTCGTTAGATGCAAACGGTACGTTAGTGAATTTTAAGCGGATTAATAAGAATGATTGTATTTATTTCCTGGACTTAGGTGACTATCCGGAGATAGAGAGAAATACGCGTGAACAGATAAAACGTGAGGCGAGTAAGGTTTCACTTGTTCTGTCGGTTGACTGCATTTACCGTTTTCTTTTGTACGGAGAAAAAGGGTATACCGCGACTTATGCAAAGGATATGGCATCGTTGGGACCACATATCGGTATTGTCGGAGGCGGAGAGCAGTACAATAATCAGCATGTGAACCAGACTATGGTTTGTGCGGTATTCGAATAGGAGAACATCTATGTTTGGAAGAAAAAAGAGAAATGAGATAAAAAGCACAGTAGAAACACAAAAGATACAAAGTGATAAAATAAAAGAATATTTAGATGCCATGTCTTTTCTTGACAAGTTTGTAGTAGAGCGAAAAGAGGCATTGGTAGAAGAGGAACTGAAGATGATTCGTGAGATAGGAAAGGTAAAGGATTCCTATGACGAAGTCATTCAGTATAATGACCGGGTAGGGGATGCAGTAGATGAATTTCAAAATGATTTTGAGAAAATCGATGATATTTCCTCACAGTTTAAAGAGGTTATTTCGGGGGTAACAGGTGTTTCTAATGATGCAATCGAAGACCTTGGAGAATTACGGGAGAGTAATGCAAGGGTAGAGGCACAGTTTTTGGAAATCAGCCGTGTATACGAGGAATTTCAGGAACGCTTTGATGAAATCAGGAATACAATGCAGAGTATTGTCGGCATTGCAAACCAGACAAATATGCTTGCGCTGAATGCGTCTATAGAGGCGGCAAGAGCAGGTGAACACGGCAGAGGTTTTGCGGTTGTTGCAGATGAGGTTACAAAGCTTTCCGGCGGAATCAAGGAATTGATTGCAGAAGCCAATAAAAGTATGGAAGGCTTACAGAATAGTTCGGAAAAGCTGACCCGTTCTATGGACGGAGTGCAACAGGCATTGGATTTATCACAGACGCAGATGGGGAATACGGAAGATGCCTTTTACAAAATACGTGAATCTGTATCCGGAGTAGAAGGTGTTCACCGTGGTATCAATCAGGCTGTAGCACATTGTACAGCGGAGATTGAGCGTCTGCAAAACAGTATGGATACACAACGGGCGCATTACATACAGATACAGGAAAATATCGATGGCTTAAAGAGTATGATGACACAGAAGGGATTTCTCTACGAGGATATCTCGAATATGATGGAACAGACAGAGCCGTTGATTGCAAATTTAAAGAAAGAAACACAATTATAAAAGGTGGAACGCCAAGCGGCATAACAGAAATTGCTGTCTTGGCTTTTTCACTCTATAGGAATGAGAGTAAAGCAGTTATGAGATTTATGCATATATCAGATGTGCATCTGGGGGTTGTACCGGATGAAGGAAAAGCATGGAGTGAGCAACGGGCAAAAAGTATTTGGGAGACATTCGCAGAAACGGTGGCAGAAGCAGGACGGCAGAAGGTGGATTTCCTGTTGATTTCAGGAGACCTTTTTCATAGACAACCGTTGAAAAGAGAATTAAAAGAAGTAAATTATCTTTTTTCGCAGATACCGGAAGTGAAGGTAGCACTTATTGCAGGTAATCATGACCATGTGCAGCCAAAATGTTACTATCTTAATTTTGAATGGGCAAAGAACGTATTTTTTTTCAAAGAGGAGGTAGTAACCAAAATCGATTTTGCGGAAGAAAATGTTACGATTTATGGTATGAGTTACTGGCATAAAAAATTGCCGGTACGCTGCTACGATAATTTGGGAGAAGTGAATCCGAACCGGATTAATATTTTACTGGCACACGGTGGAGACGATAATCATATTCCGTATTCTGCATCACAGGTATTAGGGCAAGGGATTGATTATATCGCCGGCGGACATTTACATACGGGAAGACAAATGGTGGAAAACCGGGCAATTATTGCAGGACCGCTCGAACCTACGGAATCAAAGGAGACAGGACCACATGGCTACTGGCTTGGTGAACTTATAAAGCAGGCGGGTGAGACAAAGTCGAATTGTCATTTTATTTCGATTAAAAAATGTGAATATTGCAACGAAATCATACAAACGACACCGGAAATGACGATGTTTGAATTGGAGAACCGGATTAGAACACTGACAGAAACAGGGGAAGCGTATAAGCTTTATCGTATTTTCCTGGAAGGATACGTAGATGCAGACTGGGAGCCGGATATCTCCCGTCTGGAAGAGCTGCCGCGTGTAGCGGCAGTTTTTTCGGCAGTACGTCCGGATTATGATTACGATAAAATATGCGAAGAGGAGCAGGATTCGTTGCTTGGCAGATATATCAGTCAGATGCAAAAACTGCCGCAGGACATTATTACAAAAAAGGCAATGGAATATGGTGTGAATGCACTTTTGGGACATAATACATGCAAATAAAAGAAGCAAAAATATTTAATTTTGGAAAATTACAAAATGTAAACTTCCGTTTCTCGGAAGGAATTAATATAGTATATGGTGCCAATGAGCAGGGGAAAAGTACATTGCATGCTTTTTTGACGGGCATGCTTTTTGGCATGGAAAAAGGAAGAGGAAGAAGTAGTGCCGGCGATTTGTACGGCAGGTATGAGCCGTGGCATGCGCCATCTTTTTATAGCGGAGCGTTGCGCTTTGAAGTCGGAGGAAAACGATTTTATCTGGAACGCAATTTTTATACCAAAGAGCGGAGTGAATATTTGCGAAATGAGGAGGACGGAGAAGAATTGTCCGTTACTTATGGCGATTTAGATATTCTCTTGGGCGGTATAGGAAGGGAAGAATTTGGCAATACTTATGATATTCCACAATCAGGAGCCGTAACAGGAAAAGCGATGTCGGAACTTTTGGCGAACTATCTTGCAGAAGCCGGGACAGGTGGAAATGGCAGAGTTCATGTGCAACAGGCACAGAAAAATCTTGCATTGTGGAAGAAAGAGGTGTTGGCAGAGCAAAAAAAATTACGGGAAAATCGGGAGCGGTCTGTAGCACAGAAGAAGATTGAACTCGGGGTTCTGCGGGAAAACGCTATGGAACTGAAGCGTCAGACGGCTGTGTTTGAAAAGGAGCAGGAAGGGTTGGAAGAACGGTTGGGCAGGCGTAAGAGTAATTTGAGCCAAAAGGCGAAAATTGGTGAGGTGGTGTCTGCAGCAGCAGTATTTATTGTGTTGTCAGTATTAGCCTGTTTGCAGATGATTCCGTTTGGAATACCGATAGTGGCATCCGTTGTGGCGTTGGTGGGATTCGTAGTCTGCCTGTTTCCGAAGAAGGATGACACGGAGGAATTACGTAATCATGCGAAGGCAATGCTGACACAGATAAAGGAGCATTTGCAGGAAAACGAGAATGAAATTGTAAATATCGAAGAAGAAATCGAAGAGTTACAAGCCGGTTCCGGCAGAGAACGGGAATTGCAACAGGATATAGATGCATTAGATTTGGCGAGAAGTCAGATTGAGAAAATTTCTGAGGAATATTATCTGGAGATGGCAGATGAGATGAATGGAGAGATTTCGAAATGGATTTCCTGTTTGACAAACGGAACATATGACAGTGCCAGACTGGATGAAGAGGGAAAACTTAAAATTCTGGCAGAGGAGCGAGAGGTATCACCGGAAGCATTGAGCAGAGGAACGTTAGAACAGATTTATCTGGCGTTGCGTCTTGCGGTAGGAAGTGTTTTTATGCAGGAGGAGGATATGCCGGTTTTTCTGGATGAGGCATTTGCTATGTATGATGATGTACGGTTGGCAGAGACGTTGAAGGCACTGGCAAAAACGAGAAAACAGATTGTTATTTTTACTTGTCAGAAGAGAGAAGCAAGCATTTTACAACAGGAAGGGATTGCTTATCATGCAATAAATCTGTCATGAGATGCATTGTAATGCAATGAGCACATTCTAAATGAAAAAAAGAAAATAAACAGAAATGGAAAGGAGGAGCTATGGCGAGAAGAAAAAAGAAAAAACACCCGATTTTAAAATTTTTTGGTTTGCTGTTTGTGTTGTGTATATTGACGGCAGGTGCCGTAGCTGCAGCCTTTTATTTTCGATATGGAGATACTGTAAAGGCAATGTATGAGGAGGCAAAGCAATTTGTAGAGACCTCTTCGGAAGAAAACTTTAAATTAAGTCAGACAAGTACGGTATATGCTACAGACGGCAGCATTATTTCAAGGCTTAAGGGAGCAAAAGATGCTACTTATGTGGAATACGAAGATTTGCCGCAAGCGGTGTGCTCGGCAATCGTCAGTATTGAGGACAAGCGTTTTTACAGACATGAAGGCGTGGATTATAAGGCGTTGCTTCGTGCTGTAAAGGCATTGCTTGAGACGGGAGAGTTGTCTCAGGGAGGCAGTACGATTACGATGCAGCTTGCGCGAAATATTTTTTTGAATCAAGATAAAAACTGGCGAAGAAAAGTAGAGGAAATTTTCATAGCCTGGGAGTTAGAAAAGAAATACGAAAAAGAAGATATATTAGAATTTTATCTTAATAATATATATTTCGGAAACGGCTATTATGGAATCGGTGCGGCAAGCCGAGGTTATTTTAATAAGAGAGTAGAACAGTTAAATCTGTCACAAATTGCATTTTTATGTGCGATACCGAACAATCCCACGTTGTATGATCCGCTGACAAATATGGAAAATACACTTTCACGCCGGGACCGCATTTTGAAAAATATGTTAAACGATGGCAAGATTTCGTCATTGGATTATGCGACAGCGGTAATAGAAGACATTACGTTAGAACGTCCGGCAGTAATTGCAAAGAATGATTATGTCGAGACATATGCTTATTACTGTGCAGCGCGTGCGCTAATGAAGCAGGAGGGATTTGTATTCCGGTATGAGTTTTCCAGTGATTATGATAAAGAACAGTATAATGACAGTTATACAGAGACGTATAATGAGTGCGAAAGCAGGCTGCGTTCGCAGGGGTACCGGATTTATACCTCATTGGATTTGAAGGTGCAGGAACAGTTGCAGGAGACGATAGATGGCGTGTTGTCCGGTTATACAGATGTAAATGAAGAGGGAGTCTATAAATTACAGGCAGCCTCTGTTTGTATTAATAACGATACCGGCCTTGTAACAGCGATTGTAGGAGGACGGAGTCAGGAGTTTTCGTTTTACAGTTTAAATCGTGCATA
Organism: uncultured Roseburia sp.; assembly: GCA_964393475.1. Lineage (GTDB taxonomy): Bacteria > Bacillota > Clostridia > Lachnospirales > Lachnospiraceae > Roseburia. Next base: position 33,539 of record CAYMTX010000003.1, read on the forward strand.
TCAGAGTTTCAGACAACCGGGCAGTGCAATCAAACCTTTAATCGTGTATGCACCAATGTTGGAACGTGGTTATACGGCGGATACAATTGTCATTGACGAGGAAATCGAGAATGGACCGAAAAATGCGAACGGCACACATTTGGGTGAAATTACATTACGGACTGCTGTGGAAAAATCGGTAAATGTCATAGCATGGAAGTTGTTCGAGGAACTGACACCACGGAAAGGTCTTTCCTATTTGAAACGGATGAATTTCTCACACTTAAATGAGAATGACTATCAGCTTCCGACTGCGCTGGGCGGTTTTACAGAGGGTACGTCGGCATTGGAAATGGCTGCAGGATTTGCGGCATTGGAAAACGATGGTGTGTATCGGGAACCTACTTGCATTGAGCGAATTACTGACCCTGCAGGGAATATAGTATTTTCTGCTGATGTAGAAGGTATTCAGGTATATCAGCACAATGCGGCGCGTGCGATGACAGATATTTTAACCGGAGTTATGACAGAGGGAACAGCGAAGGGACTTGAATTATCGGAAATGCCATCCGCGGGTAAAACAGGAACGACTAACGACCAAAAGGATGGATGGTTTGTAGGATATACGAGATATTATACGACAAGCGTATGGGTAGGCTACGATTTGCCAAAAAAAATGAAAGAACTAAAGGGCAGTTCTTTTCCGGGGCAAATCTGGCAGCAATTCATGGAAGAACTGCATGAAGGGCTTCCTGTGAAGGAGTTTAGAACAGCAGTACAGATTAAGGAAGAATATCAGGTGCCGGAGTTTTTGCCGACAGAGTCGCAAAGTACGGAACTACCGGAGAGTACCGAAACGGGAGAAACGAAGGTTGACACTGCCTTCTGAAAAGGCTATGATGAAAGAAGAATAGACAAAAATACAAAAGGGGACGGACAGAGTTATGAAAAAATATGCATTTGGCGTGGACATTGGAGGAACAACCTGTAAGATTGGTTTTTTTGAAACAACAGGTGTGTTATTGGACAAATGGGAGATTCATACGAATACAGAGAATGGCGGTGCCAATATTCTTCCGGATGTAGCAAAAGCAATTGATAATAAGTTGGCACAGGAAGGTATCAGTAAGAGTGAAGTACAAGGTATCGGTGTTGGTGTGCCCGGTCCGGTAACGAGTGAGGGTATCGTAAATCGCTGTGTAAATCTTGGATGGGGCATGACAAATGTTGCCGAAATCCTTGGCAGTCTTACCGGTCTTTTAGTAAGGGTTGGTAATGATGCAAACGTAGCGGCATTAGGTGAGATGTGGCAAGGCGGAGCGAAAGGTGCGAAAGATGTAATTGTAGTAACACTCGGAACCGGTGTTGGCGGCGGTATTATTGTGAATGGTAAAATGGTTGCAGGATTTAACGGTGCAGGCGGAGAAATCGGACATATTACAGTGAATCCGGATGAAATCGAAGCATGTAACTGTGGACAGTACGGCTGTCTGGAGCAGTATACGTCTGCAACAGGTATTGTACGTGTAGCGAAGAGAAAGTTAGCGAAGACAGAAGAACCTACAAGTTTGAGAAAGTTTGAACCACTGACAGCGAAAGATGTCTTTGATGAAGCAAAAGCAGGAGACGAGGTTGCATTAGGACTGGTAGATGAGGTATGCGAGATTTTAGGTTCGGCACTTTCCAATATGGCATGTGTTGTGAATCCGGAAATTATCGTTATCGGCGGAGGCGTGTCTAAGGCGGGTGACATTTTAATAGAGAGTGTTCAGAAGCACTTTGTGGAAACGGCATTTAACGAGTGCCGCAATGCGAAGTTTGTATCAGCCCAACTCGGTAATGATGCAGGTATGTATGGCTGTGTACAACTACTGTTAGATTAATTGGAAAGAAGAACAACTTTTGCGGATAGTGAAACAGGGCAAAAGGGTAGGAGTACACCATGAAGATAAAGAACAGTATACTAAGTATGTTATTATTCTTTACGTTAGTTCCTGTTGGCATTTTTGGCGTTTTTTCCATTTATGAGACAAATCGTAAGATTGTGGAGATGGCAGAGAAGAATCTGTAGACGGTGAGCGAAAATCAGATTATGAATATTACATACGTTTTCCTTGATTAAAGGTCTGTAGGACTATTCACTGAGAACGAATATACAGACCAAAGACGAAATGGATTAGACAGTGTCGCAATTATGACCTGCATCATAAAAAGAAGCTCGGTTACGAGCTTCTTTTTATGATATTTAATCTTTTTGCGGGGTGTATTCCGAGGGTTTCATTCCGGTATATTTGTAAAAAACTTTGCTGAAATAACTTGCATCGTTAAAACCTGTACATAGTGCAATCTGTGTCAGGTTCATGGTTCCTTCACTAATATAAAGTTTCGCCAACTTTATTCGTGCGCTATTTAGAAAAAAGGTGATTGTCTGTCCGGTTTCAGCTTTAAAGCGACGGGACAGTGTGGCCGGTGCAACATGCATTTTTTTGGCTAAATCGTCAAAAGAGAGTGGCTCGATAATATGAGACATTAAATGTTGGATGACTTCGTCAGAAAAAGGGGCATAGTGTTCCGTAAGTGAATGGCGGATGAGTTTACAATATTCGTGAACCATTTCTTCTATTAAATTTTGGGAGGAATCGGAAGAAAAAATCATTTGCTCGATTTTGGTATCAAAGCGTCTGCTTAAGACATGTAGAAATAAAAGTGGTACATTCTGGTGGCAGGCACTTTGATGAAAAATTGTATTCAGAGATACGAGCTGCATTTTTCTTTTTTGAAGATTTTCTTCTTCGGGAGAATATAACATATTTACCTGATGAATACTGTCTTCACAACGGGCAAGAAGTGATAAGGTAAGTTCGGGATTTCCCTGCTCAAAAACTTTTACCATTTGATTCATCAATTCATATCGTTGGATAATCAGTTGTTCGTGATAAGTACTGTGGATAAATGTCTGTTTGTCTTTTTCTATAGTGGATAGGTCTGTATTACTCATATATTCTCCAATTGTAAAATAATGACGATTTTGTTGAAATATTACCTGATATTGTCAATAAAGTACCATACAAAAATGGTATTTGTCAATATAATAACAATTATCAAAAGAAAGTCTGCCACGGGAGGCAGGGAGAAAGGAAGGCAAAAATATGTCTAAGGTTTTACAGACGAAAACTTCACGTCCGTTTGGATGGCGTGACAAAATTGGTTATGCAGCAGGTGATTTTGGCTGTAATATGAGCTGTGCGATTATTACATCTTACATGATGCTGTTTTATGTGAATGTATTGGGAATTGACCCGATTCATTATGCAAGTATTATTGCGGTTATTAAGGTACTCGATGCGTTCGATGATCCGATTGTCGGGGCATTGGTCGATGCTTGTCCGATAGGAAAACGTGGTAAATTCCATTCATGGATTTTGGGAAGCAGTATTCCGTTGATATTCGTTGGCGCGCTTGTATTTTTGAATATTCCGGACGCACCATATGGAGTAAAGATAGCGTGGTGTTTTATTACTTACTTATTATGGGATATTGCATATACATGTATGAATATACCGTATGGTTCTATGGCTTCTGTTATTACGGCAAATCCTGTAGAGCGTACCCAGTTGTCGAATTTTAGAAGTGTGGGAGCATTAGTAGCAAATATTCCGGTTATGATTATTGTTCCATTGCTCTTATTTAAAGATAATAATCCGATAGGAAACAGATTTTTCCCACTGACATTAGTTCTTGGTATTATCAGCTTTGGTGCATTTATGCTTACTTATTTCTGGTGTGAAGAACGTATTCAACCACAGAAAAAAGAAAAACAGAAATTTAATTATATTGAAACGGTAAAAGCAATTTTGAAAAACAGACCAATGGTAGGTATGATTATTTGTATTATGTTTTTTAAATTATTCTGTTTTTCGGGAAATTCAACAAATCAGTACGTATTTATGTGCTACTTTAAAGATACAAAGTTATTGAGTTTAAGTAATCTGGCATCCATGCTTCCAATGCTTCTTGGTATGGTAGTAGTAACACCATTATCACGTCGCTTTGGAAAGAAAGTACTTTGCAGCTGGCCATTTTTAGGTGCATTTATAGTAGATTTAATTCTGGCATTTGCTCCGATTTCAAATCCTTATATCTGGATTTTATTACAGTTTGTCAGTGGAGCATTTATGGGATTCTTTACGTTGCTGATGTGGGCAATGGTAGCAGATTGTATCGATTATCAGGAATTGCTGACCGGCAGACGTGAAGAAGGTACTGTATATGCAACTTATAATTTTATGTCCAAATTTGTTTCAAGTTTTAGTTCTTCTATCATTGCAGTAGGACTTGCGATGACAGGTTATGTAGCAGAATTGCAGAGTGAACAGACGATGGAGGTAGCAACAAGGGTAAAGACAATGTCCGGTCTGCTACCGGCAATTGGATGTATTTTCTGTTTTATTGCAATGCATTTTATTTATAATTTAGACAATAAAGAACTTGCAGAGATGAATAAGAAATTGGGACGTAACGAAGACGGTTCGATAGATGTACCGGAATTATCCGAAGTATTAAGTAATGATTAATGAGGAGTAAAGAAATGCGGGAATTTAAAAATATTCCGCCAGTTTTAAAAGCGGGTGAGACGTTAGAACAGTGGAATAACAGACGCAACAGTTTAAGAGAGCAGTTTGAGCTTATTGAGTATGGAAAACGACCGTCGCTGTCTTACCAGACAGGGTGGAATGTTTTAAAAGAAGAACTCGTATTGGAAGGTACAGCAATACGGCGTGTGGTAGAGATTTTTGTGGAAACAGAACTTGGGAAATTTGCATTTCCGGTGTATCTGTATATTCCGAAGAGAGAAAAGCCGGTTGCTGCTACCGTGCTTATCTGTAGTCAGAATCGTGAAGTGAAACCGGTAAAACTGCCTGAGGGGGCGACACCGGATAGCTTTATGAAATTACTGGAACAGTTTCATATTATTATGGATGGTCCGCTCGATATGGGGAATCCAAAGCCGCTTGATATGGAAAAGGATATGGAGAATGGACATTGGCCGATACCTGCGCTTATGAAGTGCGGACATGCAGCGGCGGGATTTTATGCAGGGGATGTAGAGGAAGATAATGCACAGCTTTATCCGTCCGGACTGGCAAAAATCTTTGGTACTACTGCTGAGCGAGAGGAAAATGAATGGGGAATTTTAGCAGTATGGGCATTTGCAGCCAGTCGTGTACTGGATTATCTGGTGACCGTGCCGGAAATAGACGCAGGGCATGTAGGTGTAATAGGACACAGCAGATGCGGAAAAGCCGCACTCTGGGCTGGGGTAATGGACGAGCGTTTTTCGTGTGTAGTTCCGAATAATTCGGGGTGTTGTGGAAGTGCCATTTCCAGAGGAAAACATGGAGAAAATGTTGCCAGCATACAAGCCTTTTTCCCACACTGGTTTGCACCGGCATATAGACAGTACGGGACAAAGGTAGAGGAATTGCCGTTTGACCAGCACATGCTGTTAGCATTGGTAGCACCGCGGTTATTATATGTGACAAGCGGAAGTGAAGACCTTTGGGCAGATCCGGAAGGCGAGCATCAGTCTATGGTTCTGGCAAATGAGGTTTATCGTTTGTATGGCTGCCCTGAAATTGCAACGGATATGCCGGAAGTAAATACTCCGGTATATGCAGGACCGGAAGGATACCACCTGCGGAAAGGTCCACATCTTTTGGCAGAATATGACTGGATGAAGATGGTGGAACATGTAGAGCGAAACAGAGAGTAAGCCTGCCTCCGTGTGGTAGCAGATTTACAAAATTTTTTCTGTACCCAAATGACAGAACTATAATAATTTTCAAATTATAACATTCAGAAGATTTATTGAATAGAAAGATAAAAACTCAGCGAATATTTATTTCGTATCACTCCGAAAAACTTGTGGCTTTGCCGCAAGTTTTTTCTGTATCAGTGCGGTGATTTCTTCGTCATTTGGAAGACCGAGCAGCATGAGAAAAGCTGAGATGAAGATATCATCCATATAGCTGAATTCAAAACCTATATTCTTATCGTTTGCAATTTGAAATGCAGTCAGGGCATGGGAATATACTTCTGCTTCAATGGAAGCTGTGGGACTGTCCATATGGGAATAATAGTGTTCCTTTGCCTGATTCGCCAGCTTCTCACGGATATTTACTTTGTCAGTATGAACTTTCAACAGAACCTCCAGTAATTCCCGACTCGCGAGAAATGCATCGGTCAGCTCCGGTGAACGCGGATTTGTCAATAATAAATGGCGGAGTTCAAGCTGGTTTGAGAGATAAAAGTCCTGCATCTGTTCTACAATTTCATATTTATCATGAAAATGCTTATAAAAGGTGGAACGAGTGACCGGTGTTGCGTCTAAAATATCCTGTACGGTTATTTCATCAAACGGTCTTGATTTTAGCAGCGTCATAAGCGCATGGCAGATTGCTCTTGTAGTACGGCGGAACTGTGGGCTTTGTTCTTCATAAATTCCCTGCATAGTTACCCTCTTTTCTAAAAATTAGTCAAAAAGTACAGCTACAATTTTAAAGTATCTATATGATAAGTATACACGGTGTTCGATTATAAAATCAATTGGAAAATATGTTCGTTTTGAAAAAAATTGGTACAAGGTATAATGAAAATAACTGACTAATAGCTGGCTGCATCGACCGTGTGAAGGTTATGCGAAAGTGTGTATCGAAAATTTATGGAGGACTATCATGAAAAAAGAGAAAAAGAAAAATCCAAGTATCAAGTGGATTGTTACTTCCGTTATTTCTCTGATTCTTGTCATTGCAATGGTTGTAGCGAATATAGCAACGATAAGCTATGAGCAGGTTATTAACATTGCACTTGGCACAGAGACAACGAAGGTTCAGGCAGACCCGAACGATACTTCCGACACAGAATATTTTAAAAGTGCTTACGCAAGTGTTGAAGAAGTAAAAGCTGCGGGCATGGATATTGCAGAAGAACTTACAGCAGAAGGTGCTGTATTGTTAAAAAATACAGATGCAGTGCTTCCGATTGCAAGTAATGCGAAGGTATCCGTATTCGGACATTCCAGCGTGAATGAAATTGTCTGTGGTACAGGTTCGGCAGATATTGATGCATCTGATGCTCCGACTTTTAAAGAAGCATTAGAGGAAGTAGGGGTATCCGTAAATCCGTCACTCTGGGCATTTTATGAAGAGAATATCGATACTTACGAGACAAACCCGAAAAAAGGTGACAACAGTATTCGTAATGGTGCAGATGGTGTAACAGCAGGTGAATTTACGGTAAATGAGATTCCGTGGTCTGCATACACAGATGCAGCAAAATCAGAATTTGATAGCTATAAGGATGCGGCTATCGTGATGATTTCCCGCCTTGGCGGTGAAATGTGGGATCTTCCGGCAGATACTGCACATCAGGGTAATTCCACAGAAACAGTGAATGGTTCCGGTAATGCATTGGAATTAACCATTCAGGAAAGAGAACTTTTAAAAGAAGTCAATAACGCCGGTTTTGAGAAAGTGATTGTATTAATCAATTCAACAAACGCACTGGAATGTGATTTTGTAGATGATCCGGAATTAGGCGTTGATGCATGTATGTGGATTGGTTTTACAGGTGTAAATGGATTAAGAGGTGTTTCAGATTTATTGGTGGGTAACGTAAATCCAAGCGGTCGTCTTGTGGATACTTACTGTATCGATAATACGACATCTCCGGCACATGCCAATATTTATGGTAACTTCTGGACAAACGCATCCGATTACAGCGATTTAACAGGTGATACAGCAGGATTAGACGGTAACAAATACTACAATGTATATCAGGAAGGTATCTATGTAGGCTACAGATATTATGAGACACGTTATGAAGATTATGTATTAGACCAGGGAAATCATGGTTCTTACAACTATCTTTCTGATGTAAAATACCCGTTTGGTTACGGTTTGTCTTATACAACATTTGAATACTCTGATTATAATGTTGTAGAAAATGTTGACAGTTTTGATGTATCTGTAACAGTTACAAATACTGGTGATACAGCAGGAAAAGAAGTAGTAGAAGTTTACTTCCAGTCTCCTTACACAGATTATGATAAGGCAAACGGCATTGAAAAAGCAGCGATTGAATTATGTGGTTTTGCAAAGACTGCTGTTTTAGAACCGAATGCATCAGAAACAGTTACAATTAATGTTCCGAAACAGGAATTCAGAACTTATGATGCAAACAATGCAAAAACTTATATTTTAGATGCCGGTGATTATCATATCACAATCGGTACAGATGCACATGAAGCACTTAATAACGTGTTAATGGCAAAAGGTGCTGATGTGACAAGAATGACAGCAGAAGGAAATGCTTCGCTTGTTTATACATGGAGCAATCCGGAAATGGATACGAAAACTTATGCGGAATCCATTGAAAATGGTGAAGTATACCATATTACAAACCAGCTTGAATCAGCAGACATCAATAAATTAAATGAAGCCGGAATGACAGACCAGACAATTACTTATGTTTCACGTAATGACTGGACAGGTACTTTCCCACAGAGTGTATACCAGTTGGGATTAACACAGCAGATGCATGATGAAATAACCGGTATTAAAAAATATGTTCCGGAAAATACAGATGCAGAATTACCGACAATGGGTGCAAATAATGGTATGACACTTGCCCAGATGATCGGAAAAGAATTTAATGACCCTGCATGGAATACATTGTTGGATCAGGTAACTTATGATGAAATGGCTTACTTAATCGGTGTTGGTTATCATGGTACAAAAGCAGTTCCGTCTGTAGCAAAGCCGAAGACATCTGATGAAAATGGTCCTCAGGGCTTTACATTAAAGTTAACAGACGTTATGGGTAATGCCGATACCATGACAGCGTACAGTGATGAGAATATCATGGCTGCAACATGGAATACAGATTTCATGTATACAGTAGGTGAATCGATTGGTGAAGATGGTCTTGCATTAGGACTTTACGGTTTATACGGACCGGCGATGAATACACACCGTTCACCATATGGCGGACGTAACTTTGAATATTACTCTGAAGATGGTTTCTTAGGTGGTAAGATAGCTGCTGCGGAAATTCAGGGTATTCAGAGCAAAGGTATTTATGTATATATTAAACACTACGCATTTAATGACAGTGAGACAATGTGCCGCTGCTTAAGTGTATTCGGTAATGAGCAGGCATTACGTGAAGTTTACTTACAGCCGTTTGAACATGCTGTAGTAGATGGTGGCGCAATGAACGTTATGAACTCCTTCAGCCGTGTCGGTGTTGTATGGACAGGTGCACATAAAGGTTTAATGACAAATATTTTACGTGGTGAATGGGGAATGGAAGGATTTGGTTTAACAGACTACTCTAATTCCGGTGCAACCTTTGATATCTTCTTAGGAATCATGGCAGGTACAGATTCCTGGGATAACTCAGCTGAGGGTGTTGGTACTCGTGTGAATAAGTTATTGAACTACGATTACGAAAAAGACCCGGCTCTTGTAAACAGAATGAGAGAAGCAACACATCGTATTCTCTATACAGTAGCAAATTCAGCAGCTATGAACGGAATCTCTACAACAAGCCAGATTGTATCCGTAATTCCTTGGTGGAGAGGTCTTATCTATGGTGTAGGTGCTGTATCTGCATTAGGATTTGTATTGAGCGTTCTTATGATTGTAAAGAGCAAAAAGAAGAAAGCAAACTAGTTGTAAAACAACAGTGAGAAGGAAATAACAATAAAATCAGGCTAACAATATGTTAGAAGTCATTGGTAAAGATTAAAAAGCGAAAAGTGGAGGAAATGAAAATGAAAACAATGAAAAGATTAGTGGTGCTTGCTATGGCAGCTATGATGTTATTTAGCTTTGCAGCTTGCGGCGGCAGCTCAAATGACTCAGGTGTAAAACTTTACACAATGGATGGTAAATTCAACTCTGAAACAGTTAATCAGTGGAGAAACCTTTATGTAGTTGATGACACAACATATATCCTTGAGCTTAATGTATTAGATTCAAAGGATGCTTCAAAACACACAGTTGAATTCGTTATGAGAGGCGAATATACAACAAATTCTGACGGCACAATCACACTTCAGCCGGGTTATGGTAACGGATACGCTATGAATGGTGACACTATGCTTCCATGTACTGCTACACCGGAAGAGTGGAATCAGATGTTTGTTGCTATGTTTGGTGTAAATGGTATCACAACATTTACATTAAATTCAGACGGTACATATTTACCGGTAGAATAATTTATAAAAGTTAAGCAAATCTTTTACCAATGAATTGGATAACGTTTCATAATTAGATGGGAGGGCTGCGAAAGCAGCTCTCCCCTTTTTTAACAAAACTTAAACATTTTTCGAACATTTTAAAAACAAAGCAGTTGTAAGATAGCATCATCAAATGAAACAAAACAGTTTAGAGAAATGAGAGGAAAAAAGAATGGAAAAGAAAAATTTTATCACATTAGTATTAGGAACAATTGGTGGCGTATTATTCGGATTAGGAATGTGCATGGCACTTCTTCCGGAGTGGAATATGTTTGACCAGGGTGTTGTAGTTGGAATTATCGGTGCAGTTGTGCTTCTGGCTACTTACATCGCTTACCGTAAGATGTCCGGCAAAAAAGCAGGTAAGATTAACTGGAAAGTTGTCGGAAAAGTAATCTACGGAATTTTTGCTTCTTTAGTACTGGGTGTTGGTATGAGCATGATTATGGTATTTGAAGGAATGATGATTGCAGGGATTGCAGTAGGAATTGTCGGAATCGTGTTATTGCTCTTTCTTATTCCGATGTGTGTTGGGTTAAAGGACAGTAAAAAAGATAGTGCAAATGCATAGTGATTCATATTTACTAATAATTTATGAAAATGAGCGGGAGGGCTGCGAAAGCAGCTCTCCCCTTTTTACAGAAGTTGTGCTATACTTGAATGATAAGAAATATGAAACGCTTGGTGCGTGTATTCGGATATGGAGGAAAGAAATATGAGCAGAGTAGACTTGGGTGCAAAGGCATTGATGCTTCCGATGCCGGTACTGATTATCGGAACTTATGATGAAGAGGGTGTTCCAAATGCAATGAATGCGGCATGGGGAATGGTTTCTGATTACAAAGAGGTGTCGATTAGTCTGGCAGAGCATAAGACAACAGAGAATTTTGCAAAAACAGGTGCATTTACTGTCAGCATGGCGACAGAAGATGCGGTAATCGGTTGTGATTATGTAGGGATGGTGTCGGCAAATGATGTGCCGGATAAATTTGCAAAAGCAGGTTTTCATGCGACAAAAAGTGCACATGTGAATGCACCGCTTATTGATGAATTACCAATGGCACTTGAATGTAAAGTGAAGAGTTTCGAAGATGGGATTCTGATTGGCGAAATCGTGAATGTAACGGTTGATGAAGCGGTCCTGACAGATGGTAAGATTGACCTTAAAAAGTTAAAGCCAATCGCCTATGACCCGACAAATCATCATTATGTAGCAATGGGTGAAGTAGTTGGAAATGCTTTTGAGGATGGTAAGAAACTGAATTAATATCTTGCAATTTATAGAAGATGGTGTTATACTCTCGAAGTTGTAATCACTAACAATTGAATAGAAATCAGGTGTCAGAAGAACTTTTTTAAGTTTGTTCTGGTGAAAAGGGAAACAGGTGTAAATCCTGTACGAACTCGTCACCGTAATTAGGGAGCTAAGCCGATATATCACTGG
>CAYMTX010000004.1:0-39784 GCA_964393475.1 uncultured Roseburia sp.
ATCCAAAGAGGCGTCAGGTACAGGTAATATGAAGTTTATGTTAAATGGTGCTATTACAATCGGTACTATGGATGGTGCAAATGTAGAAATGTATGAGGAAGTCGGAGAAGAGAATATCGTTATTTTTGGTATGAGCTCTGACGAAGTAATCGAGCACGAACATAAACGTGATTACAACCCAATGGATATCTATAATAACGATGAAGCAATCCGTCGTGTGTTAACACAGATGATTGACGGAACCTATGCAGCCGGTGACCATGAGTTATTCCGTAATCTTTATAACTCATTGTTGAATACACAATCATCACAGTATGCAGATACCTATTTCATATTAAAAGATTTCCGTTCTTATGCAGCAGCGCAGGAGAAGATTATGAATCTTTATAAAGATGAATCTGCATGGGCTAAGAGTGCAATTTTAAATATTGCAAGCTCAGGTAAGTTCTCATCAGACAGAACAATTCAGGAATATGTAGATGATATCTGGAAACTTGAAAAAGTGACTGTAAAAACAAAATAGTAATGTAATTGGATAAGTAGGCTGAATAAAACCGCGAAACGCGCAAGGATTGCGCGCTTCGCGGTTTTTCTTTTTAGGTGTAGCATGTTACAATAATCTTATATCAAAACATCTTTTTTATCGAATCTAATAATTATCATTTATCGAATTCAGTAGTTGAATCCCATTTTATTATGTAAATTACTTCTGACAACAAAAGTGATTCAGACGTGAGCCAAGAAAAGGAGAAGTTTATGAAACATTTTTTGACGGCATATCATACAGATATAGGTATTAAGAAAAAAACAAATCAGGATAGCCTTCTATTAAAGGGGGCTATAAAGGATTCAGAAGAAGTACTGCTTGCAGTCTTGTGTGACGGTATGGGTGGTATGGCAAAGGGAGAACTTGCAAGTGCAACGGTCATACGCGCTTTTGCAGAATGGTTTGAAACTATATATATGCCAAAAGTAAGCATATGGTCTGATGAAGAAATAAATTCACAGTGGAAGACATTGCTGGAACAAGTGAATGTGACGCTCATAAGGCATGGAGAAGAGGAAAGAATCCAGTTAGGGACGACTGTGACAGCTTGTCTGTTTTTTTCAAATGGAAAATATCTGGCAGTGCATGTTGGTGATACCAGAATTTATCAGTTGAATCAAAACGTAACACAATTGACCGAAGACCATACGTTTATTGCACGTGAAATCAAACGCGGGAACATGACACCGGAGCAGGCGGCAACAGACAGTAGAAGAAATGTATTGTTGCAATGTATAGGAGTAAACAAATTCTTTGAACCACAGTATTTTGGTGGCTTTTTTGAAGCAGGAGACAGTGTTCTTTTATGTTCGGATGGTTTCAGACATGAGGTATTAGAGCAGGAGATGTATTCAGAACTGCGGAATTTAAAAAATGAACAGATGATGAAGCAGAAACTGGTTAAACTGGTGGAGTTAAATAAGCAGAGACAGGAAACAGATAATATTACTGCAATTTTAATAAAACGAATTTAGCACGAAAGAGGAAGAGACAGTGGCGGAAGTAGGTACCATTATTGAGGGTAAATATGAAATCTTAAAGCTTATTGGAAAAGGGGGAATGTCCAAAGTATATTTGGCAATGGACCAGAATCTAAATAAGCAGTGGGCAGTGAAAGAAATTGAAAAAAAAGCAAGAGATAAGAATAATGAGGTTGTGATTCAGAGTGCGATGGCAGAAGCAAACATGATGAAGAGATTAGACCATCCTTCACTGCCTAGAATTGTAGATATTATAGATAAAACGGATGTGATTTATGTTGTCATGGATTACATAGAAGGGGAGCCTTTAAGTAATGTATTAAATAAAAAAGGTGCGCAACCGCAGGAAACGGTTATTCAATGGGCAAAAGATTTGTGTATGGTACTGGATTATCTGCATACACAGAATCCACCTATTATTTATCGTGATATGAAGCCTGCAAATATCATGCTGCAACCAAATGGTAATATAAAACTTATAGATTTTGGAATTGCACGAGAATACAAAGAACAAAACCTGGCAGATACGATTAGTCTTGGAACAAAAGGTTATGCAGCACCGGAACAGTTTGGCGGTAAAGGGCAGACGGATCCAAGAACGGATGTCTATTGTCTGGGCGTTACATTGTATCACTTGCTGACAGGACAGAATCCTTGTGAGCCACCTTATGAAATATATCCGATCAGATATTGGAATCCACAGTTATCCAGTGGTCTTGAGCACATTGTGATGAAGTGCACACAGCTTAATCCGGAGGATCGCTATCAATCATGTGCGGAACTTTTGTATGCATTGAATCATTATGATGAGATGGATGAGAGTTACCGTAGAGGACAAAAGAAAAAGTTAAATTATTTTCTAGGTGTGGTCATTGCATCCATGTTATCTTTGACAGTTGGAATTACGTTTCAGGTATTGAAGAGCAGTGTGAATAATAATGATTACGAAAATAATATTCTTCAGGCAGAAAAATCTGTAACGGTTGAAGATAAAATAAATTATTACACGAAAGCGATGGACATTAAGCCAGAGGCTTTGGAAGCTTATTTTGGTATTATTGAAGCTTTTAAGGATGATGCGGCTTTTTCTACTGTAGAGGAAGAAATTTTAAAAAAATATGTGAATGCAAATATAAGTACATTACAGTCAAATAGTGATTATGCAGATTTAGCATTTGAAATGGGGAAATTGTACTGGTATTACTACGATTATGGGAAAACAGAGAGCTACGATAATCAGATAACCCGCATGAAAAGTGCGGTTCAGTGGTTTGAAGATGTATGTAATTATGGCAGAGAAGATGGGGATTATTATCTGATGGCACAGATGTACCGTGATATTGGTCAGTTTAACCGCGATATTACATTAAATGTACAGGAAGCTTCTGATAAAGGCACTTATGCGCCCTATTGGGAAAATTTAAATGTTTTGGTTGAAACGATTGAAAATAGCAGTGAAGAAAACGAAATCGTAAACCTTGAAGTATATAAACTGACGATTACATCCATTGAAACTTATGCGAGAAAGTTTAAGGCAGATGAGATTACACAGGATGCAATGAATATGTTGTTGGAACAAGTAGAGAAAGGCACCAAAAGTACATCGACCACAACGGATAAGACAGAACAGATGAAAGACGCTATCTTAGAGCGTGTTGATTATGCTAAAGCAGCGATAAATAACGCATTTGCGGGCAAGTAAGAGGAGGATAAAAGGTGAGTGTAAATATTATGCAGACAATTTCCGTTGTTGCATTTGTGCTTGCGGGAATCTTCGCGGTTGTTGCGCTGATACTGTGGTTTACATTAGGTGTGCGAGGAATTATCGAT
Source organism: uncultured Roseburia sp. (assembly GCA_964393475.1). Taxonomy (GTDB): domain Bacteria; phylum Bacillota; class Clostridia; order Lachnospirales; family Lachnospiraceae; genus Roseburia. The sequence goes on from CAYMTX010000004.1 coordinate 3,358, forward strand.
GACTTAAGTGGAAAAAAGGCAGAGCGTCAAATCAGAGAACTGCGTGAGCAGAATGCTCAGTCACAGATGGCAGATAGAAAGAATCGTGTGGTTTATACGGCATCTACCGATAAATCTACTTCAAGACTGGGATTTGGAAAACGTAAAGAAACTGTGTTATTGCAGGAAGAGGCTACTTCCATTTTGGAAGAGGAAGAAGGTACAACAGTACTCGGTGATGAAGAAGTTACCACGTTGCTTTCAATGGAAGAAGTAACACTACAGAATGGTTATAGCTTAGTTTTAAATGAAATTGTAGTACATACAAAAGAGGAGATTAGTATAGTATGAAAAAAATATGGAATGCATATGGGAAAAGAATAACAGCTCTGGTGATGGCGTTATTTCTGATTTTTTTGTCAATGCCATGTTCTGGCTGGGGAGTATTAAGTGTAGCGGCGGAAGAACCGGAAGTGCCGACAGATTTTGGAACCGAGGAAAAAATAGTATTTACATCGCCGATTACATTGGTTCTTGATGCTACAAAGCCGACATTACATTTAAATCCGTCTTCAACAATCATCGGAAAAACTGAAACATCCGTGGATATTTCAGGTATGGTAACAGATGATAATTTTGAAAAGCTAATCTGCTCAAGTGTACTGTTAACAGAAGCAGAAGTATTGACTGCGGTAAATAATGTTATGGTTGAGACTGATGGCACATTCACGCATACGATAGAGATTCTGAACGAATCAAATGAGATAACATACTATTTTTATGCGGTAGACAAAGCAGGTTTGTGTTCTGATGTGCAGAGCACAACAATTTACAGAGATGTGACATCGCCCAAAATAAGTAGCATTACTTTGAATAATCCGGCAGCAGTTCATGGCTACGCACATGGAAATTATTCGAAAGAAGCAGTTACGGTAAAGATTACTGCAAATGATGAAGGCGCTACAGTATCAGGAATCCGGCAGATTCGTTTGTTTTTTGAAAACGAAACAGAAGCATTTAAGGAATTGACTGTAGTAGGAAGTATCACAGATGGAACAGCTTATGAATTTAGTGTGGAGTTAACACCGGTTATTGCCGAGTTGGCAAGTCTTAGGGAGATTCAGGTTAGTGCAGTTGATAATAAAGGAAATGAATCAGTCAAACATAAGTTGTTTGATAATGTAAATAGTTTTCAGAGCAATCGTTTTATGTTTGATCAACATGGACCATCAGTAATAAGAGAAAGCGTTGCGGAATACGAAAAAACAGATGAAAACGGAAATGTTCTGTCCGGATGGTATAAAGAAATTCCGGAAAATATTGTATTTGCATTGAGTGATAAAACTGACAGGGATACAGATGGAAGTGGTTTGTTATCAGTTAATGTAGAGTTGGATGACTCAGATATGCCGGCGTATGCAGTTGATAATAGCGGGAAGGATGCAGCACTGCAAGAATCAAAGACTCAAATTCTTAAGGCGGACATAAATACTTTGTCAAAGGGAGAACACCGTTTGGTAATTAACGCAAAGGATTTTGCGGAGAACGAGACAACGGAAACATTTATAATAGGAATTGATGATGGTGCACCGATTGTAAAAGAAGCAAAATTTGAAGAGGCAGAAGCGGCAATAGGCAGTTTTGACTTTGGTGGTTTTGGAAATTATCATGGCAAAAGTGTAAAGATTACTATACAGATTGCAGATACGGCAGAAAATGGAAGTGATGATACGACAAAAACATGTGTCGGTGCAAAGGATGCGGAGCTTTATTTGAATGGAGTTTTGTATAAGACGACACAGGTTGATGAGAATAATTATGCTATATTTACAATTCCTGAAAATTTGTTAGAGAATCAGTTTTTTAAATATACTCAGATATCAGTAATAACAAGGGATTTTCTTGGTAATCAATCAGAACATACAATAATAGAAGAAACGCAAAATGGAAGTCTTATTATTGAAACGAAAAAGCCGGTTATCATGGACGTAGATATCAAGACAAAAGGCGATAATGCATTAAGAGCGGAAAAGACGGAGTCATCGGCTGTTTTCTACTGTAAGACAGATGAAAATGGAAAGCCGGATATTGATTTTATTGTAAAGGCGAGTGACAAAGATGATAATTCGGGTTTGGAAAAAATCAAAGTAGTTTTTAATGAACAAGTGGTATTTGAAGAAAACTATGCAGAAAATTTACAACTTTTTGCAGCACTTACAGAAGGAGAGAAAATTTTTAGTTTAAAGAATTCTTCGCTAGCGAGTGTAAGTGAATACAATGGAACGATTACAGTTACAGATAAGGCAGGAAACGAAACTGTTTTTTCACTTACCGTGCATGTAGATGAAGATGGACCGATAGTTGGAACACCGGAGATAACCGTAGAAAAATCAAAGGTGATGAATGTCTCTTACTATAATGGAAATATTGTTGTAACAACTGCTCCTCAAGATACAAGCGTAGGTGTTGACAAGATAGAGTGGGGAACAATTGGTGCGAATAATGTTCAGAATAAAGTCGGTACTGTTACAGTAAAAGAGGATGGTAAAGCTTCGTTTGTAATTATGCCGTCATCTGATACGACATATGAAGAAAAAATATATATTAAGGCAATCGATAAGTTAGGAAATGTGGGGCAGGCAGTTGAACTGAATAAATTTGTAATAGAAACGCAGGAACAACATAATAAGCAGAATGCAAATCATATTCAGGTAACGAAAAAAATGGCTTCTCCATATAAAGATGGTACGGGAAATCTATTATATACCGGAACAGATGCGAGTGCGGTCCTGATAGGGGTTGTAGTAGAAGATACTTATAATGGTATAAAAAGTGTTGAGTGGACAGTAAGTAGTGAAGCAGGGGCTTATACCAACTTAGCAGGAAGCGTTACAGTGGATTCCGAAACAATTGCAGTGACAGGTACTACCGGGACATGGAATGTAGTTGAAAAAACAGATTTTGCGACCAAAATCAACGGCGAATTTACAGTGGATGCGTCAGCAATTGAAGCAGATAATATCACAGTTACAGTCAAGATGACAGACCTTTCCGGCAATATATCGACAGGAACTACGGTATTTAGTGTGGATAATACAGCACCGGTGATTACCGTTGAATTTGACGATGTGTTATCAGATTCAGAGTTTACGAATGTGTATAAGGATGCTCGTACAGCAACTATTACGGTTGTAGATAGAAATTTTGGGGCGGAACAACTTGTGTTAGAAATTACAAATAAAGATGGTTCTGTGCCGCAGATTTCTGACTGGACAACAACTGTTAATGCAGAAACACCGAATGCGACAACAAGTATTGCAAAACTTGTTTTTGCAGAAGATGGTGATTATTCAATAAGTGTTTCCGGAAAAGATATGGCAGGTTTATCGGCACAGACTGTAACAGTGGAAGAGTTTACGATAGATACGATTAATCCGGTCATAAAAGTTAACTATACAAATGATAATACGATAAACGCTAATTATTATGCCCAGACACAGACTGCTGTAATTACAATTGAGGAGCACAATTTTGCAGAAGAACGTATTGAAATTGTAGGAACAGCAACGCTTGACGGAGCAGATACAGCATTTCCGGTATTAGGTGCATGGAGCAGTGAGGGAGATACGCACACAGCAACACTTACCTTTGAAACAGATGGCTTGTATCAGTTTAATGTGGATTATAAAGATAAAGCCGGTAGGGATGCGGAAAAGTATACCGGAGAAGAATTTTATGTAGATATGACAGCACCTGTCATTGAAATTACCGGTGTAGAAGATTTGTCTGCTAATAATGGAGAGGTTGCACCGCGAATCTCTATTACGGATTCTAATTATAATACGGAAGGAATCACAATTGACTTATACGGTGCGAATGGCGGAAATCGTGCGCTGAATGGTGTTTACTCATCTCAGGCAAACGGGCAGATTTTTACATTTGCAAATTTTGAAGAAGAACAGTCGAATGATGATATTTATACAGTGACGGTAACGGCTTTGGATATGGCTGGCAATGAGACAGTTGATGAAATTTCTTTTTCGGTAAACCGCTTCGGCTCTGTCTATGTGTTTGATAATTCTTTAAAAGAAATTGCAGGAATGTATGTGCAGGATGAAATTGATGTCAGATTAACAGAGGTCAACGTAGACAGTCTTGAGCATGATACAATCCGCGTGGTTGTAAATGCCAATGGTTCGATAACGGATTTACAGGAAGGAACGGATTATACGGTTTCGGAATCCGGGGGTAATGGTGCATGGTATCAATATGATTATATTATCGACAAGTCGTTATTCGCAGGCGATGGAAGATATATTGTTACGTTGTATTCAGAAGATGCTGCGGGAAATATCAATGAAAATATTGATGAAAGCAAGAAAGCTGAAATAAGCTTTGGTATTGACAAGACACCTCCGGTAATTATTCCGATTGATATTGCAAGTGAGGAGCAGTACGCGCAAGATGTAAAAACTGCAACAGTAGCAGTAAACGATAACTTAGTTCTTCAGGATGTACAAGTATTCGTAGGTGAGAATCAGAGCGAGTATACGGCAGAAGGCGAAAACTATGTATTTGATATTCCAAGTTCGAGTGACCGCCAGGATATTACGATTGCAGCAGTGGATGCAGCAGGAAACAGAACGAATTATGTTATCAGTGGAGTGCTTGTAACAACCAATGCGTTTATTCGTTGGTACAATAATACCCCTTTATTTGTGGGAAGTATCGCCGGTACAGCGGCATTAAGTGGAGCAGGAGTAGGTGGCTTTGCATTTATGAAGGGTAGAAGTATTAAAGTAAAAACGAAGAAAAAGAAAAGATAAAAATAAGCAAGAGATGGTAAGTTGTTGCTCGTGCGGTTAATGGAGCAAATATCCGTACTATGATGTGGTATGGCCGGAATAAATATCAATTTAAAAATAAACCAAAGGTTGTTAGAAAAGTAGACCTGCATTTTAAATATCCTTATACATCAAAGAGAAAAAAGACGATTGGATTTAGTATATTTGAAAATGATGAGCCGATATCAGAGTTTTATTGGGATGCTTTGCGGTGTAGAGAAAAGGGGATACATAAAAATATAGGTGTAAATATTTTCAGATTGAATCAATTGGGGTATTTGTTTTTTCATATTGGACTGCCAAAACAAAAGTCATCCTATTTTTGCTTATATGAAAATGGTGGAGAACTTGTCGCAGTGATAGCGAGACATCATACAAGTAATGCCGCGGATAATTGTAAAGCAACATTGTACATCGAAAAAGAAGAAAATTTATTAATAACATTGTTGGCATGTGTATCGCAAATTGTTGATGTTATTAATTACTGGGATAAGGGAGAAAATTGCGATACATCTGCTGGACCATTGGTTTCAAATATGGTGGAAGAACGTGAATTATTTGATGCTGAATTTTTGGAACGGGTTGAAAAACAAGGAAATCAGGATGTGAGCATATGTTCTTTAGAAATAACCGGAGCAGATAAAAAAATGGCAGAAGAGAGGGTAGATTTCGGGAAAGAGAAAAAACAAAGTAGAGAAGTGGATAAAATGATAAAACGACTTTGGGGAATCTAAATTATGTTAGCGTTTTGTGTGTAAGGCGCAAATTATTATAGAGAATAGTGCTCAGAAGGAGTTGCATTTATGGAAAAACAAGAAGGATGGCGTAAAGCATCAGATGAAGAATTACAAGTCATACAAGGAATGTTACTGGATTTGACAAAGGGAAGAATGCATACAGATAAGATGTCAGGTGTGGCATCTGGAATAGGCTTATTTTTTTGTATAGCCGTTATATATAAGATGTGTTCTTTTTTACCACAGATGTTTCAGATAGGTGATATAACACTTATATTGGCGATGTTGGTTGCAACAGTTATGGTTTTGTTTTTTACCTGGAACTTTGGACTGGCATTTTATGAAGCTTTTTTTATGAATGCATATAAAATATTTTACGAGATGGTAAAAAAAGGTGAGTTCCGTGTCCTGGATGTAGAACTTGTGGGTATGACAGAACATAAGACAATGAAACCGTTATCAAAAAGAGTAGCATTACCATGTAAGGCGGAAAGTGAATGTACATGGGAAAAAGGATTAAAATTATATCAAAGATATATGAAAAAAGAGTAACTCATAAAATGTGATGTGTCACTAATTGTTCTATATATAATTAAAGCATAAAGAACGGCGTGTTTTACCAAATAGCATTGGTAAAACACGCCGTTCTTTTATTAAATTTTTTTCTTCAAAAAACTCATAAACTTTTCAATTAGTGGAGGTGCACCCTGAATTTCCTGAGCTTTTAGGCGGTTCGCTTCGCTAAAACCTACAAGAATATCATGGTTCGCTTCGGAAAGATAATCAATAATGCCATCAATATCGGATTTAATATTTTTCGGGCACTGTAAGTACAGGTACTTGCTGGCACTGATGTGCAAAGTATAGGTGATACTGAAATGATACCAGAAGAACTTGTGCATAGTAGAGTATTTGTAAATCCAAATAATCTTATTAATTGGAATAATTGCATTGCCGTAATTGGAAGTAAAAATGAAGAAATTCTCTGTAATGAAAATATCTTCTGTAGCCAACTGTGGCAGGGTGGCAAGTTCTTCTTCGGCTTGGGCGAGAAGTTCTTTGGCATTACCGAACAACCCAAGGTCCTGACAAGGAGGTGACATCCACGGAAAACGGATATACAACAGTGAGAGATTCAATGAAATCAGCGCATAAATTCCGGTTACTAAAATAAAACTAAATAAAAGTATATTGCCGATTGGATGAAAGTCTGGTTCACTTAAGTAATAAGCGGATACTTTGCTGCGAATGCCATTCGAGGTCCAATTTAAATCTTTTGCTACGTTATCCAGAAGCAGCTGATAAGTGTTGCTGTCATGGGATAGTTTGGCGGAAAACGAAATATTGGAAATCGTAGGCATACCTTCCTCACAGGTTTTAGGAGAAAGAAGAATGAAAAAACATTCGTCGTTACGCGATGTATAGTAATAGTAACCTGTTGTATTTCCTAAAAAAGTTCTGGTATAACCTGTAAAGTGCAGGTCGGTAAGCTGCGTATGCACATATTTTATGTCTTCACGATACATACTTTCCAAAGTGCTTTCTGTAGTCATGGAAGCGGGAAAAAGTAGCTCTGTGAGGGAAAATATCTGCCAGGCAGATAGCAGAATTACCAGATAAACAGCAGGAGAGAATATTTTACGCTTATAGTAAGTTTTTATATTTTTTGAAATATAGTGTTCATAATTCTCCAGCATTGAAAACCTATGCCTTTCTTGAAAATAAATGTGTAAGATAAGTATAATAGTTTAAAAAAAAATAATCAAGCAGACAATAGCGAAACTTGCTTTTCTTGTAGAAAATTGATAGACTATTATGGGAAGAAAGGGCGGTGTAACGTGGACGCATATACAAGTTTTGCACAGGTCTATGATTTATTCATGGACAATGTGCCGTATGAAGAGTGGAGTGAGTATGTAATATCTCTGCTAAAAGAAGAAAAAATAGCAGATGGTCTGGTGTTGGATTTAGGCTGTGGAACAGGTAAGATGACAAGACTTCTCGCAGAAGCAGGCTATGATATGATTGGTATTGACTATTCTGAGGATATGCTTGAGATTGCAAGAGAATTCCAATACGGGCAGGAGTGCGGGAATGAATCCAAAGAAGGCATCCTATATCTCTTGCAGGATATGCGAGAATTCGAATTATATGGTACAGTCCGTGCAGTAGTAAGCATTTGTGACTCTATGAACTATATATTGGAAGAGGAAGAACTATTGCAGGTATTCAGACTTGTGAATAATTATCTCGACCCAAAAGGTATTTTTATTTTTGATATGAATACCAGATATAAATATGAAGAGTTATTAGGAGAGACAACTATCACGGAGAACCGGGAAGAAGGAAGTTTTATCTGGGAGAATTATTTCGATGAAGAAGATGATATTAACCAGTATGATTTGACACTTTTTATACGGGAGAGTGGAGATCTGTATCGTAAATACGAGGAGACGCATTATCAAAGAGTGTATGATTTAGAGGTCGTGAAACGTTTGTTAAGAGAAGCCGGAATGGAATTTGTGGCAGCATATGATGCATTTACAAGAGAGCCGGTTAAAGCAGACAGTGAACGAATTTACATCATTGCCCGCGAAAATGGCAAGTAAATCAGCCAGAGAGAAATATACCGGCAGACATATGCCGGAAACAATAGAAAGAAGGAAAGATTATGAACGATTATATTGTAAGAGCAACTGCAGCGGACAGTTCTATCCGTGCATTTGCTATCACATCTAAAAATATGGTAGAGGAAGCAAGAGAACATCATAACACGTCACCAATTATTACAGCAGCTTTGGGAAGATTGTTATCGGCAGCATCTATGATGGGAAGTATGATGAAAGGTGAGAAGGATTTGCTTACCATTCAGATTGAATGCAGTGGCCCGGCAAGAGGACTTACTGTTACAGCTGATTCAGCCGGTCATGTAAAAGGTTTTCCAAAGGAACCTGTAGTAGATTTGCCACCGAATAAAGATGGTAAATTGAACGTGGGTGGCGCTTTGGATTTAGGCGTAATGAGTGTTATTAAAGATTTGGGATTGAAAGAACCATACGTGGGACAGACTGTATTACAGACAGGTGAAATTGCAGAAGATTTGACCTATTATTTTGCAACATCCGAGCAGATTCCGTCTGCAGTAGGTCTGGGTGTGTTGGTAGAAAGGGATGGAACCGTGAAGCAGGCAGGCGGCTTTATTATTCAGCTGATGCCATTTACACCGGACGAAGTTATTGACAAATTAGAGAAAAAAATCAGTGAAATCAAATCGGTAACAGAGATGTTAGAAGATGGTGACACCCCGGAACAGATTTTGGAAAATGTTTTAGGGGAGTTTGGATTGGAGATTACAGACACAATGCCGACAGCGTTCCGTTGTGACTGTTCAAAAGAGCGTGTATCCAGAGCCCTTGCTACTTTGAACCGTAAAGATATGGATGATTTGATTAAAGATAATGAACCTATTGAAGTGAAATGTCAGTTCTGTAACCGGGCTTACGAATTTACAGTTGAAGATTTAAAGCAGTTAAGAAAGTAAGAACAAGGCCGGAAGGCAGAATGTGAGGAAAACCATGAAACATGGATTTGTAAAAGTAGCAGCAGCAACACCTAAAGTTGAAGTGGCGGATACTGCGTACAATGCAGAGATAATCTGTGATTGTATTGCAGAAGCATCGAAAAATGGTGCAAAAATAATTGTATTTCCGGAACTTTGTATAACGGGTTATACATGTGGAGACTTATTTTTACAGGAGAAGTTGTTGCGTGAAGCAAAAAACGCGTTGTTAAAGATTGCAAGGTTTACCGAATTTATGGACTGTCTGGTTTTTGTAGGATTACCATACGCGCATAACGGAAGACTATATAATGTAGCAGCGGCACTTTCAGCAGGAAAAATTTTAGGATTGGTGCCTAAAACCAATATTCCGACTTATAATGAGTTCTATGAAGGACGTTACTTTGCAAAAGGAATGGAAGATACCGTACAGGTACAGTTTACAGAGGACATTTCTTTTTCAATGGGAACAAAATTATTATTTTTCTGTAAAGAGATACCGGAATTAAAAGTTGGTGTGGAAATTTGTGAAGACTTGTGGGTTCCGCAACCTCCAAGTATCCGTCATGTATTAAATGGGGCGACAGTAATTGCAAATTTATCTGCATCTGACGAGATAACAGGCAAGAATGCTTATCGTAGAAATTTAGTAAGCGGACAGTCGGCACGTCTGTTATGCGGCTATATTTATGCGAGCGAGGGCGAGGGAGAATCGACTACAGATTTAGTATTTTCCGGTCATAATCTGATAGCGGAGGATGGTCATATCTTAGCAGAAGCAGCCCGTTTTACGAACCAGATTATTTATTCGGAGTTAGATGTGTTACGTTTGGACGCAGAACGCCGCAGAACATCCACGTTTGAATCACGGTATGACGGGTATACAGAGGTTCCTTTCTCCTTAGAACTAACAGACACTGTATTGACACGAAAAGTAGAAAAAATGCCGTTTGTGCCGATGGAAGAGGCTACCAGAAGAAAACGTTGTGAAGAAATTATTCAGTTGCAGGCAATGGGACTTAAGAAACGTTTGGAACATACCCATTGTAAGACAGCTGTCATCGGTATTTCAGGTGGTTTGGATTCCACATTGGCATTGTTGGTAGTAGTGAGAGCTTTTGATTTGCTCGGATTGCCGCATGAGAATATTAAAGCAGTTACTATGCCGGGATTTGGAACTACGGATCGTACTTATGACAATGCAGTGAAGCTGATTAAGTGCGTGGGTGCAGAATTTTCGGAAATCAGTATCAGAGAAGCAGTAAAAGTTCATTTTGAAGATATCGGACATGATATCAATGTTCATGATGTAACCTATGAAAATAGTCAGGCACGTGAGCGGACACAGATTTTGATGGACATTGCAAATAAAGTAAATGGTATGGTAATAGGTACCGGAGATTTGTCAGAATTGGCACTTGGCTGGGCAACCTATAATGGTGACCATATATCTATGTATGCAGTGAATGCTTCCGTACCAAAGACTCTGGTACGTCATTTGGTGTGCTATTATGCGGAGGAATGCGGAGAAGAAACGTTGAAGGCTGTTTTGCTGGATGTTTTGGATACACCGGTTTCACCGGAACTGCTTCCACCGACAGATGGTGAGATTTCACAGAAGACAGAGGATTTAGTAGGACCATATGAACTTCATGACTTCTTTTTGTATCATATGCTCCGTAGAGGATATGGACCGGAGAAGATTTATCGTTTGGCACAGTATGCTTTTTCGGAAGAATATGATAATGAAACTATTTTGAAGTGGTTAAAGAATTATTATCGAAGATTCTTTAGTCAGCAGTTTAAACGTTCCTGCTTACCGGATGGACCAAAAGTAGGTAGTGTAGATGTATCACCGCGAGGCGGTTTACGTATGCCTTCTGATGCAAGTGCGGCTATCTGGCTGGCAGAAGTAGAAAAATTGGAACTATAACGCGTTAAAAAAGGACTGTAAAACAACGGATTTATTATATTTTTCATTTGCAATTTTATGCTGCGGTATTTCCTATGCGGAACAGATTTTGTGGTTTTTAGAGAAAAGCTTAGAAATACTCTTTGACGTCTGAAAAAATATAGTTTTGTGTACGCTAATTCGTTGAACAAATTTCGGCGTCTGTCTGTATAACGCGAACCTGCGATTAATGCCTTGTAGTGTTACTAACAGACTGTGCTGATAAAGTCATGATTAAATCTGCGCTTCAAAACTCAAAAATCCCGGACATTTAGCTACCAATTCTATTTTGATAACTATATGTCCGGGATTTTTTTAAACAGATTGTCGCAGCAGATTATGTTTTATCAGCACATGTCTGTAAGGAACACTAAACAAGCCACTAAAAGCAGTTCGTGATTATACAGACAGACACCGGAATTTGCTTCAACATTTAGCGAACATAAAAAATCTCATTTTTTTCAGACGAAAAGATAGTATTTCAAGCTTTTTGATATTACACCACAAAATCTGCTCCACATAGGAAATACCGCAGCATAAATTGCAAAAATATAATAAATCCGTTGTTTTACAGTGCATTTAAACACGGCGTAAACGCTGCACAACCCGTTGTCTCATAGAAAGCCTTGGTTGTGTACGGTATATAAAGAAAATCGCTGCAAGTGCCAGTAAAATACCGGTAATAACATCAAATACAGAGTGCTGCTTTAAAAACATCGTTGCAAGTACAATGCTGACCATCAGAATGCCGGAACCATAGCGCACCATAGGATTCTTTTTAAAATCCTCACAATGCCAAATAACTGCATTGATAACAATAGAATTATATACATGAATACTGGGAAACAGATTCGTGGAAGTGTCAGTTGCGTAGAGTATCTGCACCAAGTCCACAAAAATGTTATCTCGTGAGAAACTGGTTGGTCGTAAGTAGTGTCCATTCGGGCAAAGCGTAGACACAATTAGAAAAACAGTCATTCCAAAAAAGAGAATTTTACACAAATTGTAATACTCTTCCTTATTGTGTAAAGCAAAATAAACGATTCCTATTGCAATATATGCAAACCAAAGAAAATATGGTATTACAAAATATTCACAAAAAGGGATATAATCATCAATCGCCATGTGAATAACATGAAACTGTTTGGTGACGGTTTTTTCAAGATAAGCAAACCATGGAAGATAAATAAGCCAGTAAACCTGCCACCATAAATGGCTGTACTTTTTAATGAATGTAGTCAGTCGTGTTTGAAATAATATTCTCATACTTGATTCCCTTATTCAGTAATTATACGTTAAAACGCTATGAGTATTCTGAAAATAGATTTTAATATGTTTGCGATTATAGCACTCCCAAATCATAGAAACAATAGGCTTTCGAATTTCTTAAGAAAGATTCCGCAAAAGTTAAGAAATGCAGACCGCATATACAAATGTAACAGAAAATATAGGAAAAGAATGTCGAAAATTACCGTTGAAAAAATGTATGTGACATATCATAATGAAAAGAAAAAGTTGCGCATGTGGAGCGGAAAATCAGCGCAAAATGCGCAAAAAAGAAGAAAACAGGGGGCAGTTGCGTAAAAATAAGGGGAAATGCGCAACATGAGGACAAAATGGAACGGGAAACTAAGAAGAATATTACAATCGCAGATGTGGCAGATGCACTTGGCGTATCGCGTACTACCGTGTCACGTGCGATTTCCGGTAAAGGAAGAATTGGAAAAGAAACCAGAGAACGTGTCTTGGATTATATTAGGGAGCATAATTACAAGCCGAATGTTATAGCGAAGAGTCTGGCACAGTCTAAGACTTACAACCTATGTGTGGTTATGCCGGGGGATTATGGTGTAGTAGATTTGACCTTCTTTCAGCAATGTTTGTTTGGCATTCAGGAGATTGCCGGTGCCATGGAGTATGATATTTTACTTTCTATCTGCAAGGATAATGATATTTCATCATTGGACCGCATCATTTCGAATCGTAAAGTGGATGGTGTAATTTTAATGAGAACATTTGTGGAAGATTTGCAGATTGAATATCTGCAGGAGAAGCAGATTCCGTTTGTAACGATTGGTAGTTCGAACTATAAAAACGTAATACAGGTGGACCACGATCATAGAAGTGCCTGCCGAGAATTGACATCGCTTATTTTGTTGAAACAGATGACAAAGATAGCATTAATCGGTGGTGATGAAAGGTATGTGGTGAATAGAAATCGTGTGGGTGGTTTTCGGGAAGCACATGAGGCAATCGGGTTAACGGTAGATGAGAGCCTTGTCGCACTGAATTTGGAAAGTAATGTTATGGCTGATAAAAAAGTGGAAGAGATAATCAGTAAAGGCGTGGAGTGTATTTTGTGTCTGGATGATGCGATTTGCAGCAGAGTGCTTAAAGTATTACGGGAAAAACATATAAATGTACCACAAGACATTAAAGTTGCCTCTTTCTATAACAGCAGCGTATTGGAAAATAATGCACCATCCATTACTTCACTTGATTTCGACCCGAAAGAACTGGGAATGGTTGCCTGCCAGATTTTATTAGATTTAGTAGAAGAAAAAGAAGTAGAGCCGAGAACATTATTGCCTTATCAGGTAGTTTTTAAAGAGTCGACAAAATAATGGCAAAAAGTAAAAATGAATAATGAAAACGTTACCGGTCTATGCTGGTCATATCATAGAGATGAACGAAAATGCTTGTTTTCGAGAAAAAATGCCAAAAATCGTGGGCGAAAATAAATGTTTTTTGTAACTAGGAAAAAGGTACCTTGTGCAATAATAACAAAAAGTGGTCGAATTTATTATAAATCATGCACATTGACACAAAAACGAACACGCATTATACTAATAAACATGGAACAACCGATTGCGCAAAGTGCGCAGTGGTCGCTGAAAACGTTTTCAGTGAAAACCGCTATTTTCAAGGCTTTCGAGAAAAATAGAAGCGCGCAACCGATTGCAATCGTGTTCTGCATCTTTTCACACAAAAAAGGGAGGAATATAAAATGAAGAAAAGATTATTAAGCGTATTGCTTGCTTCAGCAATGGTAGTAAGCATGGTAGCATGTGGCGGCTCTGATGATGCAGCTAACAACAATGCTACAAACACAGAAGTTGCTAATGCAGAAGCAACCGGAAATGATACAGTTGACTATGGCTCAGGTGAAATCAAAATCTGGGTTGCAGAAAATGTAGTAGACTTCACAAAGACAGAAGCAGAAAAATTCTTAGCATCTAACGAAGCTTTCGCAGGTTATACAGTAGTTGTTGAGCCTGTAGGTGAAGGTGATGCAGCTAACAACATGTTAACAGACGTTGAAGGCGGTGCTGATATTTTCGGTTTTGCTCAGGATCAGTTAGCACGTTTAGTATCAGCAGGTGCTTTAAATCCGGTTGTTGGTGATTATGCAGCATGGGTAAGTGAACAGAACGATGCTGGTGCAGCTTCTGCAGCAGTTATGGGTGATATGACATATGCATTCCCTGTTACATCTGATAACGGATACTTCTTATACTATGATAAGAGTGTTATCACAGATCCAACATCTTTAGAGCAGATTGTAGCTGACGCTGAAAAAGCTGGCAAGAACTTCTACTTCGAAATCAACTCTGGTTGGTATCAGCCGGCATTCTTCTTCGGAACTGGATGTACACTTACATATGATACAGACGCTAATGGTAACTTTGTAAAAGCTAATGTAGATTACAACTCAGAAAAAGGTTTAGTAGCTTTAAAAGAAATCATCGAATTAAGCAAATCAGCTTCATTCCAGAATGGTTCTTCATGTAGCAATGCAACAAATGTAGCAGCTATCGTTGATGGTACATGGGATGCAGGTGCAGCTAAAGAAATCTTCGGTGAGAACTATGCTTGTGCTAAATTACCAAGTTTTACAGGCTCTGACGGTAACACATATCAGTTAGGCGGTTTCGGTGGTTTCAAATTATTAGGTGTTAAACCACAGACAGAAGCTGGTAAATTACAGGTTTGCTTACAGTTAGCACAGTACTTATCATCTGCTGACGTTCAGATTGCTCGTTACAACGCAGTAGCTTGGGGTCCTTCAAACGTAACAGCTCAGGCAGATGCATCAGTTCAGGCAGACGAAGCTCTCGCAGCTCTTGGACAGCAGTTAGCAAACACAATTCCACAGGGTCAGT
The DNA here is from genome assembly GCA_964393475.1 of uncultured Roseburia sp. Taxonomy (GTDB): domain Bacteria; phylum Bacillota; class Clostridia; order Lachnospirales; family Lachnospiraceae; genus Roseburia. The sequence goes on from CAYMTX010000004.1 coordinate 18,591, forward strand.
ATCCAAATGACTACTGGACACTTGCTACATCTCTTGGTGATTCTGTAATCGCTGATGAGTATGATAATGCAACAGATGATGAATTAATGACAGTTCTTGCTACATTCCAGTCATCATGTGAATCTTATGTTCAGTAATTGGTGCAAGATTAGATAGAATTGGTTGAGTTATAAACAAATAGGGAGGAGGACTTTAGCCTCCTCCCTATTTTACACTTAAAACGTGGAGGTTTCTGTTGACAAGTGGAGGGACTATGAAAGATATAGGTGGAAAAATTGTCGGATTCTTTAAATGGATAGGCAATGATTTAAAAGAAATCGGAGTAACATTCAAAGAGGGAGACTGGAAAACACGTCTTTCCTTCCTGATTATGGGTTTTGGTCCTTTGATGCGTAAAAGCTTTGCAAAAGGTCTTGCATATTTAGGACTTGAAATAGGATATATTTATTATTTATTAAGTTTTGGATTACAATATGTAATTAAGATTACAACACTTGGTACAAAGGAGAGTGGCTGGAATCCGGATGGAACACGTGCCTATGGGGATAACAGTTTCTTAATTCTTCTGTACGGATTGTTAACAATCATTCTTACACTTGCAATTATTCTTGTATGGCGTATGAATGTGAAAGAGAATTACAAAGAAGAGAATATACTGAAGTCGGGCAAGAAACTTTCGACTACAAGACAGGATTTGTATTCTTTATTAGATTCTAATTTTGATAAGACATTATTAGCAGTACCATGTCTTGGTATTTTTGTATTTACAGTATTACCGATTATTTTCATGATTTGTATCGCATTTACAAACTATGACTATAATCATCAGGCACCGGCTAAGTTATTTACATGGGTTGGATTTGAAAACTTTAAAAATCTGTTATCAATTAGTACAGATGGTTTTGGTTCGACATTCTTTACCGTTCTTGGTTGGACATTAGTTTGGGCATTCTTTGCAACATTCCTTAACTATTTCTTAGGTATGGGAGTTGCAATGTTAATAAATAAAAAAGGTATTAAATTTAAAAAGTTGTGGAGAACCATTTTAGTTATGACTATAGCGGTTCCACAGTTTGTATCTTTACTATATGTATGTAAAATGTTTACAAATGACGGCTTAGTTAACTCATACCTTTTGAAATGGGGATGGATTGATTCTGCAATTCCATTCTGGACAGATCCATCTTTGGCAAAAATTACTATTATTGTTGTAAACTGTTGGATTGGTATTCCGTATTTAATGTTGATTGCAACCGGACTTTTAATGAATATTCCGGAAGATTTATATGAAAGTGCTCGTATTGATGGTGCGAATAGTTTCCAAATGTTCATGAAGATTACGTTACCATATATGTTGTTTGTAACAGGTCCGTACCTTTTAACACAGTTTACAGGTAACTTGAACAACTTTAACGTTATTTTCTTGTTGACACAGGGACAGCCACAGTCTATGTCACTTGCAGGTGGTGCGGGACATACAGATCTTTTGGTTACATGGTTGTATAAGTTGACTGTTCAGGATGTTAACTATCGTATGGCTGCAGTTATTGGTATTATGGTATTCGTAGTAACAGCGGTAATTTCATTGGTAGTATATAATATCCTGCCTTCAGTAAAAGATGAGGAGGGCTTCCAATAATGAGTATGAAAACAAAGAAAAAAATTGGTAACTTTTTTACATACCTTGTCTTAATCGTAATTAGTATTATTTGGTTATTTCCTTTTGTTGGTTTGATATTGCAAAGTTTCCGTTCATATATTACTGAGCAGGGTGGATTAGTAGATTACTTTTTACCAAAACAGTTTTCATTAGATTCCTATAAGTTTTTGTTTAGTGAAAATTGTCAGTTCCTCAGATGGTATGGAAATACGTTTATCATTGCATTATGTGTGGCAGTATTCCAGACAATTATTGTTCTTTGTGTAAGTTATGCATTATCCAGAATGCGTTTCAAGGGCAGAGAATTATTAATGAGATTTTGGTTAATCCTTGGTATGTTCCCTGGATTCTTAACAATGATTTGTTTATACTTCCTGTTAAAGAATTTAGGCTTAACACAGGAAGGAGCAATTCCTGGTTTGATTTTAATCTCTACCGCAAGTTCCGGTATGGGTTATTATGTATGTAAAGGTTTCATGGATACTATTCCGAAGTCATTGGATGAGGCGGCACGTATTGATGGAGCATCGCGTGCGAGAGTTTTCCTTACAATGATTGTTCCGTTAGCAAAGCCAATGGTAATTTATACGGCACTTACAGCATTTATGGCTCCATGGTGTGATTACATTTTCGCTTCTTATGTAGCGTTTGGACATAGTGAGAGCTATAATGTTGCAGTAGCTTTGCAGAGATGGGTGTGGACAAATGATTATCAGGGATTCTTTACAAGATTCTGTGCAGGCGGTGTATTAGTAGCAGTACCTGTAACAATCCTATTCATGTGCTTACAGAAATACTATGTAGAAGGTGTAACCGGAGGCGCAGTAAAAGGCTAATCAGATTTGCATACACGTTATACAAAATTCGACTTCGATTAGAAGGATTTCACGGACCTGCATTAGCAGGTCCGTTTTTTAGAGGTATATCATGGGAAAAAGAAAAAAGGACACCATGGAACTTCGGTTCTATGATGTCCCGCAAAATGAACATGTACTGGCTCTGCTTGGTGAAAGCTGGATTCGTGAGTATGGTCATGATGAACCCAATATGCATTTTCATAATTTGTATGAAATAGGGTATTGTAAGGACGGGAATGGTAAGCTTATTCTGGATGAAATAAGCTGCGATTATTATCCGGGCATGATAAGTCTGATACTACAGAATTATCCGCATACCACGTTAAGTAAACTGGGTGCCGGGCCGTCCTATTGGGAATATCTCTTTTTTGACCCAATGACAGTGCTTGAGGAGCTTTATCCGAAAGACGAGCTTTATCAGCGAGAGCTATTACAACACTTAGGCAGACAGGCTTATTTTGTGAAAGAAGAAGATAATGCAGTACTTGCCGTACAGGTAAAATTAATATTAGAGGAAATGCGGGAAAAGAAACCACATTATCGTGAGAATGTGAATGCAATGCTTCGCATCTTCGTGATAGAACTGCTGCGTTTAATGGAATGTAATGATGATGCAAAGATTAAGCGGAGAAAAGCGAGCAATACGCAGATTTTGCCTGCATTAGAATATGTGAAAGTAGAATATGCAAAAGCAATTCGTATTGAAGCATTGGCGAAGCTTTGTCATATGAGTGAGACACATTTTCGGCGTGTATTTGAAGCTTGTATGAATATGTCTCCTATGGATTATATTAATCTGACCCGCGTGCAGAATGCATGTGAGTTAATGACTAAAACGGATGATTCTATGGATATTGTAGCAAGCAAGGTTGGTTTTGCTACTACATCTACATTCAACCGTAATTTTAAAAAGTTTTTAAATACTTCTCCGTATCAATGGAAGATTAGTCCGGAGAATTACGAGGGAAGGCTTTTAAATTATAATATTTCTGCACTTAAAGGATGGTAGGATTAGCACTATTGTGTGACCTGCCGGAAAGGAAGATGAATAAGAGGGGTGTTATGTATTACATAGGTATTGATTTGGGAACTTCAGCAGTAAAACTAGTCTTGTTAGAATCGTCCGGTGTGATTGTGAAAGTAGTTTCAAAGGAGTATCCTTTGTTTTTTCCACAGCCGGGATGGGCAGAACAGCAACCGTCAGACTGGTATGAACAGGTGATGGCAGGTTTAAAAGAATTACTGTGTGATGTGGATAAGGCGCAGGTGGAAGGTATCAGTTTTGGCGGACAGATGCATGGTCTTGTTATGTTAGATGCACAGGATGAAGTAATCCGACCGGCAATTTTATGGAATGACGGGCGTTCGATAGAAGAATGTGAGTATTTAAACGAAGTCATCGGAAAAGAAAAGTTATCCGAATACACGGCGAATATTGCGTTTGCAGGTTTCACGGCACCGAAGATTTTATGGGTGAAAAAGCATGAAGCCGAGAATTTTACCCGCATTGCAAAAATCATGCTACCAAAGGATTATGTGGCTTACAAACTGACCGGGGTACATTGTACGGATGTATCGGATGCATCCGGTATGTTGTTAATGGATGTGAAGAATCGTTGCTGGTCGAAAGAAATGTGTGAAATTTGTGGCATTGATGAGTCTGTATTGCCCAAAATTTTTGAAAGCTATGAGTGTGTGGGAACCATACTGCCGGAAATTGCGGAGGAACTGGGTATCTCTTGTGACGTGAAAGTGGCGGCAGGTGCGGGAGATAATGCGGCGGCGGCAGTGGCTACCGGAACAGTAGGAGATAGTAAATGCAATATTTCACTTGGAACAAGCGGAATCGTATTTATTAGTACGAAAGAATTTGGGGTAGATAAATATAATGCTCTGCATTCGTTTTGTGATGCGAATGGAGGTTATCATTTAATGGGATGCATGTTGAGCGCGGCCTCCTGCAATAAATGGTGGATGGACGATATTCTTGGAACAAAAGATTATTCGGCGGAGCAGAATGCGATTAGCAAGCTGGGAGAGAACCGGGTATTCTATCTGCCATATTTGATGGGAGAGCGTTCTCCACATAATAATCCAAATGCAAGAGCAACTTTTATTGGGATGACAATGGACACAACCAGAGCTGATATGACGCAGGCTGTGCTGGAGGGTGTTGCATTTGCGTTGAGAGATTCTTTTGAAGTGGCAAGAGAGCTTGGTATTCAGATTAAGACAGTGCGTATTTGTGGTGGTGGTGCCAAGAGCGCATTGTGGAAAAAGATGATTGCAAATATCTTAAATGTGGATGTAGAAGTGTTAAAATCAGAAGAAGGAGCCGGTTTGGGAGGAGCAATTCTGGCAGCGGTTGCCTGCGGTGCTTACGAGAATGTCGAAACGGCCGCTGCACAGATTGTAGAAATTGTGGATACGATAAAACCGGAGCCGGAACTTGTAACAAAGTATGAAATGCAGTATCATAAGTTTAAACAGATATATCCGGCATGTAAGGATTTGTTTGATGTGTTGGTGGATTAATTTTATATAAAGGAGCAGGTAAAATGAACAATATTCCAAAAATTAAACTAGGTATCGTAGCAGTAAGTAGAGATTGTTTCCCGGAGTCATTATCCGTGAATCGTCGGAAAGCTTTAGTGGAAGCGTATGCAAAGAAATATGATGTGACAGATATTTATGAGTGTCCAATCTGTATCGTTGAAAGTGAGATTCATATGGTACAGGCATTAGAAAACATCAAAGAAGCAGGCTGTAATGCTCTCTGTGTATATCTTGGTAACTTTGGACCGGAAATTTCAGAGACTTTACTTGCAAAACATTTTGAAGGACCAAAAATGTTTGTGGCAGCAGCCGAAGAGACACAGGATAATTTGATTCAGGGACGAGGCGATGCATACTGTGGTATGTTAAATGCAAGCTATAACTTGAAACTTCGTAACATTCATGCATACATTCCGGAATATCCGGTGGGTGACGCAGAAGACTGTGCAGATATGATTCATGATTTTTTGCCAATTGCAAGAACAATTGTAGGGTTGTCTGAATTGAAGATTATCAGCTTTGGTCCAAGACCATTAAATTTCCTTGCATGTAATGCTCCTATTAAACAACTTTACAACCTTGGTGTGGAAATTGAAGAAAACTCTGAATTGGACTTGTTTGAAGCGTTTAATAAGCATGCAAATGACGCAAGAATACCGGATGTTGTAGCAGATATGGAAAAAGAACTGGGCGCAGGAAATAAAAAACCGGAGGTACTTGCAAAATTAGCGCAGTATGAATTAACACTTCTTGACTGGGTAGAAGAGCATAAGGGGTACCGCAAATATGTTGCTATCGCAGGAAAATGCTGGCCGGCATTTCAAACACAGTTTGGATTCGTACCATGTTATGTAAATAGTCGCTTGACAGGAAGAGGTATACCGGTATCTTGTGAAGTAGATATTTATGGTACATTAAGTGAATTTATCGGAACTTGTGTAAGTGAAGATGCGGTGACATTACTTGATATTAATAACTCGGTTCCAAAGGATATGTACAAGGAATCTATTGAAGGAAAATTTGATTATAAACATACGGATACCTTTATGGGCTTCCACTGTGGTAATACATGTTCCTCAAAACTTAGTAATTGTGAGATGAAATATCAGTTAATCATGGCAAGAAGTCTTCCGATTGAGGTGACAAACGGTACATTGGAAGGTGATATTAAACCGGGTGATATTACATTTTTCCGTTTGCAGTCTACGGCTGACAATAAAATTCGTGCATATGTGGCACAGGGTGAGGTGCTTCCGGTTGCAACACGTTCCTTTGGTGCGATTGGTGTATTTGCAATTCCTGAAATGGGACGTTTTTATCGCCATGTTTTAATTGAAAAGAACTATCCGCATCATGGTGCAGTTGCATTTGGACACTATGGAAAGGCATTGTTCGAGGTATTTAAATATTTGGAAGTTCCAATGGAGGACATTAATTATAATCAGCCGGCAACATTGCCTTATCCGACAGAGAATCCTTTTAAGTAAAAATAACCAATAGTCTATAGCAGGCTCATTTGTTAATTTTCACGAAAATCAAAAGCAAATATAAAATTTACTGACATTTTAGCGAAAAAGATGTTAATATATAGAATATGATAACATCTGTAGAAGTTGTGTTTAAATTTGATTTTGATTAGGAAAGGAGTCAGCAGGCTGTATGTTTGAAATTGGTGAATATATTGTGTATGGAAGTAAGGGAGTGTGTCAGGTTGAGGATATCTCGCATGTAGATATTCCCGGAGCAAATAAGGATAGAATTTACTACGTGCTTCGCCAGCATGAGAGTGGTGCCGGGAAAATATATGTACCAATTGATAACGATAAAATTGTAATGCGTAAAGTTATTACAAAAGAGGCCGCAGAAGACTTAATCCGCCGTATGCCTGAGATTGAACAGATGTGGGTGGATAATGATAAACAGAGAGAAGCTATGTATAAGGAAGCCATGCGAACATGTGATTACAATGAATGGGTGAGCATGATTAAGACTCTGTATTTTCGAAAGAAAGAACGAACTGCCCAGGGTAAGAAAGTGACTGCGTTGGACGAGAGATATTTAAAGGCAGCAGAGAATGAACTTTACAGTGAGCTTTCGTTAATTCTTGGAATTCCCAAAACAGAAGTGTTGACCTATATCAAAGAACAAATTCAGGTATAACGCGAACCTGCGATTAATGCCTTGCAGTGTTACTCACAGACTGTGCTGATAAAGTCATGATTAAATCTGCGCGTCAAAACTCAAAAATCCCGGACATTTAGCTATCAATTTTATTTTGATAACTATGTGTCCGGGATTTTTTCAAACAGATTTCCACAGCAGATTATGTTTTACCAGCACATGTCTGTAAGGAACACTAGACAAGCCACTAAAAGCAGTTCGTGATTATACGGACAGAGACCGAAATTTGCTTCAACCTTTAGCGCACATAAAAAATCACGTTTCTGTCAGATGACAAAGTAGTATTTCAAACTTTTTGATACCACAACATAAAATCTGCTTTCCGTACAAAATCCAATAATACATAAAGTACGATACATAATCCGTCAAAGCAGTTTTATAGCCCCAATTATATTTTACGGAATTCACGAGGCGAAAGTCCGGTCTCTCTTCGGAATAATCTGGTGAAATAATGAATATTTGTTATACCGACGGCCGTCGCAATGTCTTGAATAGAAAGAGTGGTACTCTTTAATAATCGTTTGGCATAGCTGATACGATGTTGGTTGACATAATCTGTCAGAGTCATCCCGGTCTCTTTTTTGAATAAAGAAGACAGGTAACTGGTATTGAGAAATAATTCATTAGCAAATCGTTTCAAACTCAAATCACTATCAATAGAAGCATCAATCGTTACCAATATCTGCCGTACCGGTTCGGAATAAAGAGAGGTACTTCTTTTTTCGACTAATTCACAATAACTACGGACTAAGTATGGTAAAAGGTCATCTATTTCCTGACAGGAGGAAGCAGTTTCGATAAAACGGGCATAGTTCGCAGAAATAGCATCAATATAAAACGGATGTACTCCGGCTTTATATGCAGTACGGCGCAACAACGTGTTAAACGTTAAGGTCAGATTCTTTTGATTCCGTAGTGCGTCATCTATGCGTGCAGTAATACGCATGCTAGATATTTGAGAAATAATGGACATAGCCTTTGTGGTATTTCCCTGTGTCACGGCCTCGAGAAAAATGTCTTCGATTTCATAGCGTTTTTCCAACAGATTCATACTAAGAATCGGGTCTTCCGGCACAACAAAGGTATGTTTGCGCAAATATTCTTCGCGGCTTTCTAACGTGCGTAAATCGAACGCCTCTTCTACAATAGAATTCTGATTAGTGATTATCTGATATGCATTCCTAATAAGTGTATAAAAAGAAGTTCTATCCGTAATAAGCGGAAGACTGCAGTAGTAGTCCTGTAACTGTGAAAAAAGAGAAGCAGGAATACCTGTAACTGAAATCAACTCCCGGATACTGCTTTCTGTCATATCGTCGAAGAGGTATGGCCCGATGAAGAAAAAGTGCTGGTCCGGCATCAGAAAAAAGCTATAATTGCAGTTATAAAAGTCTGTAAAATGATAGAGTGCCTCCGGATGGAAGGATTCCAAGGAGGAGATGGTCTCACGTGTATAGCCTTTTAAAATGGTGCTGCGGAGTCCGGCATCAATATCCGGCATTAAAAGAGACTTGTCTGCCGAGGAATGAAAAGAAATATTCATATCGGTTAAATATTTACATAAAAAATCAAAAATGGATTGATTCATAATACCTCCATTGTTATTGAAAAAATACCGGTTAGAGTTCTTCAAAGATAATATCGTGATTCTTTAAGAACTTTTTGATTAGAGTATCCCATTCGTGGTCCAGACTTTTATCAATTGTAAAAGTGCGATAGGAGATGCCGGTGGTCAATAGTAATTGGTTGTTTTGAAATTTTAGGTTGATAAAAGCAGCGGTTACATCCTGTAAAGTGAGGTTAGACCCGGATTGCTGTAAAGTTTTTTCTAAATTTACAGGAGACAGCAACAACACAAATTTGAAGAAAGCGGGGGTTCGTTTTCCTTTGATTAGGTCGAAACATTGCGTGCGTACTTTGCCGTAAGGGATAAAAGATAAGCCGCTTAAATGTTCCTGTTCTAATTCATCTTCTGTATAAAAATCTCGGTGAAGGGCACCTTCGATATGATAACTGATATTGCCCTGTATGCTGGCTTCCTGTAATAAAAAATTGTCAAAATTCTCAGTGCAGAGTAATTTATTCATAAAAACTCTGACTTCAGGTAAATGAAGTGCAATCATAAAAATTCTCCTGTATTTATAATAATTCATTGTAACATAGTTAGGAATTCTTTTAAAGTTTTTCATTTTATGTTATGATATTTTCATGGTAAATACGGAAAGGATATGGAAAAATGACAGAAACACAGATTTTATTTGATTTATTGGAAAAAGGTGTATCACCGGCTCATGCAGTAACAGCATGTGAAGAACGTTTGGCGGAAGCAGGTTTTGCAAAATTAGACTATGGTACATCATGGAATTTAGAACCGGGAAAGAAATATTATGTAAATCATTATGATACGACATTATTTGCTTTTTGTTTACCGGCAGAATGGGGTAAGACAGAGCCTGCAATCCGCATTGCGGCAGCACACACAGACTTCCCTTGCCTGCGTATCAAACCCGCATGCGATATGAAGAATAACGGCTATGCCCAGATTAATATTGAAGTGTACGGAGGTGCGATTTTAAATACATGGCTGGATCGTCCGCTTGGTGTGGCAGGCCGTGTAGCAGTGCGCAGCAATGACGTATTTCATCCGGAAGTACGAAAGTTCGTCTCAGAGAAAAATATTACGATTCCGAACCTTGCTATCCACATGAATCGTGAGGTGAACAAGGGGGTAGAACTGAACAAGCAAACAGAGCTTCTTCCAATCGTAGGACTGTTGGAAGAGGCGTATTCGGGAGCGTATTTCCTTGATTTTATCGCGGCAGAACTCGGTGTTGCAAAAGAGGATATTTTAGATTATGAGTTAACTGTTTTTTGCGATGAAAAACCGCTGTTAGTTGGTTTGCAGGATGAATTGATTTCGGCACCGCGTTTGGATAATTTGAATTCTTGTGCAGCATTGGTATCTGCGATTATCGGCTCAGAGAGAGCGGATGGCATGAATATGATTGCACTTTTTGATCATGAAGAAATCGGCAGTCGCTCTAAACAAGGAGCAGCTTCGATTTTGTTACACGACATGATTTGCCGTATTTTAAAGGAAGCCGGCAAAGAAGATGTGGAGGCAACTATTTATAATAGTATGATTTTATCTGTAGATGTAGCACATGCGTTACATCCAAACTACGCAGGTAAAATGGATTTGACTAATAAACCGGTATTGGGCAGGGGATTTTGTATCAAAGAAGCATGTTCACAGTCCTATGCAACAGATTGTGAAGCCATCAGCATTATTGAACAGATTTGTAAAGCAAAAGAGATTTCGTATCAGAAGTTTGTGAACCGTTCGGATGTAGCAGGTGGCGGTACGTTAGGCTCTATAGCATCTGCATTATTGCCGGTGAAGACGGTAGATATCGGTATTCCGTTACTGGCAATGCATTCAGCAAGAGAATTGATGGCAGAAAAAGACCAGCAGAATATGGTAGATTTGGTGAGTGCATACTTTACACTGTAGAGCGAAAGCGAAAGAAGTGAGCTACAGTTAGGTTTACAGAGAGCCGGTCGTATGAAGGAATAAAGGTTATGGAAGTAAGTTATAGTTATGAAGAAGTCATTGATATTATCCAGAACAGCAGAAGGTTTGGTAATCTCACGGGATGTGAGATTACCGGACGAATGTTAGAGTTATTAAGACACCCGGAAAAAGGGATGCCGTACATTCATGTAGCAGGGACAAATGGAAAAGGTTCTGTCTCTGCTTTCTTATGTTCGGTTTTAAAAACAGCAGGACTAAAAACAGGTATGTTTACTTCACCACATTTGATAGATTTCAGAGAACGTATTCAGATAAACGGTGAGATGGTTTCGCAAGAAGATGTACAACGCCTGGGAAATTTTTTGCTGGCACAGGACTTTGGTGTGCAGCCGACTATGTTTGACTATTGTCTGGCTATGGCATTGTTGTATTTTAAAGAACAAGAGTGTGATGTTATTGTGTTGGAGACAGGATTGGGGGGCAAATATGATTCTACGAATGCAGTTGGTACTCCGGCCGTGTCAGTGATTACTAAAATTGGTTTTGACCATATGGCGATTCTTGGCAATTCTTTGGCAGAAATTGCACGTGAAAAGGCGGGCATTATTAAGAAAGGAACCAAGTTAATCTGTGAAAGTCAAGATGCAGAAGTAGAAGAAATATTCCGTAAAGCGGCAGAAGAAGCAAATGTTAGCAGCATAGAGATGATTGAACCGCAAAAGATTCGGATAATAGACCATCAGACATTCTCGGCATATGATTACGAAGGCTTGACAATGCAGATGCTTGGCTTGCATCAGTTTGAGAATGCGACAGCAGCAGTTTTGGCAGCAACGGCTTTTCTGGAAGAGTATCTGTACAGAGCAGCTGACTTGTCGAGTGAGAATAAAAAAGAATTTGCAAATAACATGCGGGCACGGATACAATCAGCAGTCAGAGCCGGTATAGCAGATACGAAGTGGATGGGGCGCATGGAAGTGTTACAGACGGAGCCGTTTTTTATGGTGGATGGTGCACACAATGCGCATGGAGTGACGGCATTGCGTAAGAGTCTTATGGCACTATTTCCGGGGGAGAAATTTCACTTTATTATGGGTGTAATGGCGGATAAAGATTACGAGGACATGATTGCAGAACTATTGCCGCTTGCGATTGATTTCACGACAGTGACAGTACGATATAGCCGTTCGCTGGAAGCGGAAAGACTGGCTGAATGTATTCGAAAAAGGGGAATTGATGCCAAAGGTAAAGCATCCTTAGAGGAGGCTATGGCAGAGGTGACAAAGGAAAGAAAAGAAAAGACGGTTGCGTTTGGTTCTTTGTATTTTGTTGGAGAAATCGAAGAAAAATACAAATAATTTGTACAATATATAGATATTTTTAAAAGTCATAGCAATTAAAAAAGTCTTGTGATACAATGCTTCTGTATATTTTTAACTATTAATTCCGTAGGAGAAAGGAAAGTTATGGCAAAAGAAAAAAATAATTTTAGATACGCAGACAGAAGTGTGCAGATTCAGAGAACAAACCGTTTTATGATAATCGGTTATGCGATTTATTATTTGGCTTCGCTGGCAATTGTCTGGATTTCGGGGGGGTGAGAGGATTCCGCACGATGGGTTATTGTACGATGTTAAGCGGGATTGTGGCAATTTCATCTATTATACCGGCTTTGATATATGGACGTAATAAGGCAAGCGAAAAGATTAGATATTGTGCTTTTGTGGGTTTGATGTTCAGCGCATTTTTTATTGCATGGGCGTTTAACGGATACTATATTCGATTTATGGCAGGATTGCCGTTGGTGGGATGTATTCTTTTCTTTGACAGAAAGTTTGCTGCTATTTCCAGTGTTTCATTTACAGCATTGAACTTGATAGTAAATGTTTTAAGGGAATCCGGTGCATCACCATATCAGGATAGCAGTTTTATGGACCAGATATCAGCAACATTTGCGATAGCAGTTATGATGGCACTTGTATATTTGGCAACCAGACTTGGAGAGCAGTTTAATAGAGATACGATTGGCAGTTTGAAAAGTGAGCAGGAACAGCAAAAAGAAATGCTGGATAATGTTATTGCAGTTGCAGAAGAAGTGCGTCGTGGCACGGAAAATGCTATGGAGCTTATGAATGCATTAAATGACTCTACAGAAGTGGTGAATGGCGCGATGACAGAAATCTCAGGAAGTGCGCAGGGTACTGCTGACAGTATACAGACACAGACTACTATGACACAGAGTATTCAGGATTCTATTGAAGTGACTTTACAACGTTCGGAGAACATGGTCGTAGTGGCAAAACAGTCGGGTGAACTCAATGAACAGAGTTTGCAGATTATGAGTGATTTAAAGAAACAGTCTGCGGTTATTTCGGATACTAACTCAGAAGTGGCCGATTCTATGCAACGCTTACAAGAACGTACCAAAGCAGTGAAGAACATTGCGGATACCATTTTTGCAATTTCCAGTCAGACGAATCTTTTGGCATTGAATGCGTCTATTGAAAGTGCCAGAGCAGGTGAGGCAGGACGAGGTTTTGCAGTAGTAGCGGATGAAATCCGTCAGCTGGCAGAAAAAACCAGATTAGAGACCGAGAATATTGCACATATTTTAGGTGAATTGTCAGATAACGCAACACACGCAGCAGATGCCGTAAGCAAATCTGTAAATGCGGCAGAAGCGCAGGATGAGATGATTGGTCATGCATTACAGGCATTTGAAGCAATGAATGGTAATGTTGGACAGTTGATTTCAGATATCGGTGAGATTGATAATATGCTTACTAATTTATCAGAAGCAAATAACCAGATTGTAGAAAATATTATGCATCTTTCCGCTACGACTGAAGAAGTAACAGCATCTTCTGTGCAGGCAGCAGATTTAAGCGTACAGAACCTTGAAAACGCCGAAGAGGCAAAACGACAGTTGGGAAGCGTTTTAGAAGTGTCACATCAGTTGGATAAATACATAGGTTAAGAAAGAGGTAAGGTATTATGATTCTGCAAATGATTAACGGCTTTTGCATGGCATTAGCGGATAGCGTGCCGGGAGTTTCCGGCGGAACAATCGCATTTCTAATGGGATTTTATGATGAGTTTATTACATCCATTGATGATTTATTGACCGGTGATATAGAACACAAGAAAAAAGCATTAGGATTTTTAATTAAGCTTGGAATAGGCTGGGTAATTGGCTTTATTTCAGCAGTGCTTGTGCTTACAAGTGTATTTGAAAGCCATATTTATGCGATAAGTTCTCTGTTCATTGGATTCATTATTTTTGCGATTCCGGTTGTGATGCAGGAAGAAAAAGACTGTTTGTTACAAGGTAAGAAACACATTCCATACGCGATTCTGGGCGCGGTGATTGTAGTTGCAATGACATATTTTAATCCAGTGTCAGGTGGTTCCGGAGGAATGAGTTTTGATAATTTTACATTGGGATTTGGAGTATATTTATTCTTAGCAGGGGCAATTGCGATTTCCGCAATGGTATTGCCGGGAATTTCAGGTTCTACTTTGTTATTGATTATGGGAATTTATCTTCCGATTATTAATGGAATAAAAAATATTTTACATTTTGATTTTACAAGCTTTTTGCCAATCTTTGTATTTGGATGCGGCGTGTTAGTTGGTATTTTTAGTGTAGTAAAATTAATCCGTAAGGCATTGGAGAAGTTCCGTGCACAGACTATTTACTTAATTATTGGATTAATGATAGGTTCTATTTATGCTGTTATTATGGGACCGACTACGTTAGATGTTCCGCAACCGGCAATGGGATGGAGTGATTTTAGTATTCTCTTCTTCGTAATTGGCGGAGTGGTTATTTTAGGAATGCAGAAATTAAAAACGATTAAAGAAAACTAGGATATCGTATGAAAAAGTTACTTGTTTTATTAAAAGACTATAAGAAAGAAACAGTTTTGGGGCCTCTATTCAAGTTACTAGAGGCTTCTTTTGAGTTATTTGTGCCGTTAGTAATTGCGGCAATTATTGATACCGGTGTGTCTTCCGGCAATACAAATTATATATTGAAAAAGTGTTTAGTGCTGGTGATATTGGCACTTGTCGGATTTGTTTGTGCGATTACAGCCCAGTATTTTGCAGCAAAAGCTGCGGTAGGAATGGCATCTAAATTACGGCATGTTTTATTTGAACATATCGGGCAATTATCCTATACAGAATTGGATACTGTCGGTACATCTACATTGATTACACGAATGACCAGTGATGTAAATCAAGTGCAGAATGGTGTGAATTTGGTACTGCGTCTATTTTTGCGTTCTCCGTTTATCGTATTTGGTGCCATGGTTATGGCGTTTACGGTAGATGTGAAGGCGGCATGGATTTTTGTTGTGACAATACCATTGCTGTCGATTGTAGTATTTGGTGTGATGTATGCTTGTATTCCGCTTTATAAAAAAGTGCAGTCAGCATTAGACCGTGTACTGGGCATTACCAGAGAGAATTTAACAGGTGTCCGTGTTATTCGTGCTTTTAACAAAGAGCAAAGTGAGATTGAGAATTTTAATCAGGGCAATGAACATCTGACTGATATGCAGATTTTTGTTGGTAAGATTGCTGCATTAACGAGTCCACTTACGTTTGTTATTGTAAATGGTGCTACCATTCTTTTGGTATGGACCGGTGCAATTCAGGTAAATGACGGCGTTATCAGTCAGGGAGAGGTTGTGGCACTTGTAAACTATATGTCACAGATTTTGGTAGAACTGGTGAAATTAGCCAATTTGATTGTAAATGTTACGAAATCCATTGCCAGCGGTAACCGTATTCAGGCAGTGCTTGATATCGAATCCAGTATGATAGATGTTGCAGATGGGCCGGAACGAGATGGTAAGTTGGCAGAAAAGGCACAGAATATAAGTGATGTGGCAGTGGCTTTTGAACATGTGCATCTGACTTATGCTAAGGCAAG
The DNA here is from genome assembly GCA_964393475.1 of uncultured Roseburia sp. Taxonomy (GTDB): domain Bacteria; phylum Bacillota; class Clostridia; order Lachnospirales; family Lachnospiraceae; genus Roseburia. The sequence continues at coordinate 34,319 of CAYMTX010000004.1, forward strand.
GGAAGAAGCATTGACAGATATTCATTTTACAGCGAAAAAGGGACAGATGATAGGTGTTATCGGAGGTACCGGTTCCGGTAAAACGTCAGTGGTGAATTTGATTTCTCGTTTTTATGATGCAACAAAAGGCCGTGTATTGATTAATGGTGTAGATGTAAAAGATTATCCAATTGAGAATTTGCGTGAGAAGATTGGGGTGGTTCCACAGAAAGCGGTGCTTTTTAAAGGAACTATTCGTGAAAATATCTGCTGGGGCAAAAAAGATGCTACAGATGAAGAAATATGGAAAGCATTGGAAATTGCACAGGCGACAGAGTTTGTTCGTGAAAAAGGATTAGACTTCATGGTAGAGCAGGGAGGAAGAAATCTTTCCGGCGGACAGCGTCAGCGTTTGACGATTGCCAGAGCTGTTGTGAAGAATCCGGAGATTTTGATTTTAGATGACAGTGCATCTGCACTGGACTTTGCTACAGATGCGAAATTGCGTAAGGCCATTGCAGGTATGTCTGATGATATGACGGTATTTGTGGTGTCTCAGCGTGCAGCATCTATTATGCATGCAGACCAGATTGTTGTATTGGATGATGGCCGAATATCTGCTGTTGGCAAGCACAGTGAATTACTTTCCGATTGTAAGATTTATCGTGAGATTTATGAATCACAATTTAAGGATAATGAGTAACAATCGTTTTTGCATAGGTTTTTACTCATAATTTTGTGCAAAGCTAAGCAGGCAGACATGAGAAGGATGTAGTTAGTGACATGAAAAAAGGAAAACAGACACAAACAATTATAAAAATTTTAAAATATATACGACGTTACTGGGGATTCCTTGGAATATCTATTTTGTTGTCAGCAGTGACAGTGGTGTGTTCTTTATATCTTCCACTGTTGACCGGTGATGCATTGGACCTTATTCTTGAAAAAGGTCTGGTAGATTTTCAGGGAGTTTTAGAAAAATTGCAGATAATGGGTATCATGGTGGTATTGACAGCACTTGCTCAGTGGATTATGAATGTCTGTAATAATAAAATTACCTACAATGTTATCCGTGACGTGAGAAAGGAAGCGTTTCAAAAACTGGAGAGACTTCCGCTGAAATATTTAGATGCACATGCTTATGGCGAAGTAGTGAGCCGTTTGATTACTGATGTGGATCAGTTTGCAGATGGTTTATTGATGGGATTTACGCAGTTCTTCTCCGGAATATTGACTATTTTTGGAACATTGTTCATTATGTTTGCAATTAGCGGAAGGATTACAGTTGCAGTTGTGATTTTGACACCGATTTCGTTGGTAGTAGCAAGCTTTATTGCAAAGAAAACATTTTCCATGTTTAAATTACAATCAGAAACCCGTGGAGAACAGACAGCTTTTATTGAGGAGATGGTAGGAAACCAGAAGGTTGTAAAAGCATTCTCAAGAGAAGATGAGTCTTTGGAGAAATTTAATGAGATTAATGCACGTTTAGAAAAATGTTCCTTAAAGGCGATTTTCTTTTCGAGTATTACAAATCCGTCTACACGCTTTGTTAATAGTATAGTATATGCAACGGTAGCAGTAGTAGGTGCTTTTTTAGCAATCGGAGGAGGCATCAGTATTGGTAATTTATCAGCACTGCTTTCCTACGCTAATCAGTATACAAAGCCGTTTAACGAGATTTCCGGCGTAGTAACGGAATTGCAAAATGCTCTTGCATGTGCAAGACGTGTGTTTGAATTAATGGAAGAGGAACCGGAGATTGCGGATGCACCGGATGCAGTTGTATTAGAGCAGGCAGATGGAGAAGTTATTTTGGAAGATGTGTCATTCTCTTATTTGCCAAACCAGAAGTTAATCGAGAATCTGAATCTAAAAGTTAAACCGGGTCAGCGTATTGCAATTGTGGGACCTACCGGTTGCGGTAAGACAACTTTGATTAACCTGCTGATGCGTTTTTATGATGTTAAGGATGGTGCAATTCGCGTGAATGATATTGATATTCGAAATATGACCAGGAAGAGCCTGCGTAGTAACTATGGTATGGTATTGCAGGAAACATGGCTTCGAAGCGGAACTATTCGCGACAATATTGTGATGGGTAAGCCGGATGCATCGGACGAAGAGGTAATTGCTGCTGCAAAAGCTTCACATGCGCACAGCTTTATTAAGCGTCTGCCGGATGGTTATGATACGATTGTAGCAGAGGATGGCGGTAATCTTTCACAGGGACAGAAGCAGCTACTTTGTATTACAAGAGTTATGCTTTGCCTTCCTCCAATGTTGATTTTGGACGAAGCAACATCATCTATTGATACTCGTACAGAAATAAAAATCCAGGAAGCATTCGCACATATGATGAAAGGACGTACCAGCTTTATTGTGGCACATCGCCTTTCGACCATAAGAGAAGCGGATGTCATCCTGGTTATGAAAGACGGTAATATTATCGAACAGGGAAGTCATGATGAGCTTTTAAAGCAAAATGGCTTCTATGCGGAACTTTACAATAGTCAGTTTGCATTAGTATAAATATTATAATCTCCATCGATGGATTCCTGAGAGGATTGTTCGATGAAATCACAAGCGCCTTTCGCGTCTTTGACCAGAATGCAGTCATAGATGTGCAGGGCGCTTTCGTATAGGCGTTTGCAGCCATATTTTTGTGCATAACGGAACCAAAGACTGATTACAAGGTCTTTAAAAGATGCACACAATAATGGTAATAGTGTGTTACCGCTTATGAAGGTTAATTCATGTGAAAAGGCAAACATCAGGTCTGCCGTTTTTTGTGGGTCATTACACGTTTGTAACTCTTCCAAATAAGGGGCGAGTGTGGCAATTTCTTCGTCGCTTGCCTGCTCGATAGTGAGTTTCGCTGCAAGAGAGAGTATAATCACACGTACTTCTAAAATGGATTTAATCTCGTTGGCGCGAAGCATGCCTCCATTGTAGTGCATGATGGCAACTAAAGTTTCTAATGTACCATTTTTTCGGTAATCGGCGACAAAGTTACCAATTCTCGGACGCACATCTAAAAATCCTTTTTTTTCAAGCGTAGCAATGCCGGAATTGACAACAGCACGGGAAACGTGCATGGACTCTGCCAGCTCGCGTTCCGGCGGTAGTTGTTCGCCAATGAGTAATTTCCCGGATAAAATCATATTTTGAATCTCTGTAATGAAAAGCTCCTTTAGAGACGGAGCTGCAAGTTTTTTAAATTCCATAATGTACCTCTTTTTTCGTTATTTTTGTATGTGATTTCTTGGTATGACCAATTACCACAAGATTATTTTAAATGAAAAAAAAGAAAATGACAAGGCAGTAATTTGGGAATTGAAGTGAGACTGTTGTAAAATATAACAGATTCTTTTATAATAAAAAAATAGACAAAAATCCAAAGGTAGGAACCTATGAAAAAGAAATCATTTGATAGTAAAGTTTTGGAAGAAGAGAAAATTGGACAAAAGAAAAAGGAGTCTGAGCGTAGTATCCGTTGGGAACGCTTGGATAATACGGCTCATCTTTTTCCGGTCATAGCGGGAGAGAGTATGACGAATGTCTATCGTATTAGTGTGACATTGAACGAGTTGATTCAGCCGGATTTACTTCAGACAGCATTGGATGTAGTTCTTCCAAAGTTTGATGGGTTTAATTTACGATTACAGATGGGAGTGTTTTGGTACTATTTTGAAGAAAATGGTAAGCCTGCACCAACGGTAAAGCAAGAGAGCATGTTCCCGTGTCGTTTCATTAAGGCAAACCGCAACAGAAGTTATTTGTTTCGCGTATCTTATTATAAATATCGTATTAATATGGAAGCGTTCCATGCGCTGACGGATGGTATGGGATGCATCACGTTTTTGAAGGAGCTGACTTATCAGTATCTGCGTCTGGCACATCCGGATTTGAAGGAACAGGTGGGTGGTGATGCGTTATCCAGCAGTACATCGCTGAATCGTGAGGACAGTTTCCTGAAGAATTATCGTAAGAGTTTTGCAAATCAATACAAGACCCAGAAAGCATATCAGGTAAAAGGTGAGAAACTCAGACCGGGTGAATTTGGTGTTATGCATGGCTACATGAAGATTACAGAATTGAAAAATGTTTGTAAGTCTTATGGTGTCAGCATTAATGAATATCTGGTCGGTTGCTATGTCTGGAGTGTATACAGGGAATGTTTGCATGGCATGCCGTCCAAGAATGCGATTCGCGTAGCGGTTCCGGTAAATCTAAGACCGTATTTTAATTCGAATACGACGAAAAACTTTTTTGTAATGGTATCCGCAGAGTTTCAACCGACTAAGGAAGAATATACATTTGCGGAAGTGTTGCAGATTATCAGAGAGAGCTTAAGAAGACAGATTACCAAAGAACATTTAGAGGAGCTTTTCTCTTATAATGTATCCAATGAGAAAATTTTATTGGCGAGAGCAGTGCCGCTTTTTTTGAAAAATATTGCAATGGGAATTGTGTATAGCAAGTCTGCGTATGCGAATACCACAACGTTTACCAATATTGGCAATATTGTGGTGGATGAAGCGTATAAGCCTTATGTTGATATGTTTCATGCTTTTTTACCAATGTCAAAGGGGCAGAATCTGAAAGGTACGATTTGTTCATATGAGGATACATTAGCAATGAATTTTAGTTATACATTAAAGGATACTTCAATTCAGAGATGCTTTTTCCGAAGAATAGCGGAAGATGGCGTGGTGGTTGAGGTGGAGACAAACGGAGTGACTTATGAGTAGATGCAGACAATGTAATGTAGAAATATTAGATGAGACAGAACGCTGTCCGTTGTGTGATTCTGTATTAGAGTATACAGAAGAAATGGAAAATATGTATCCAAATGCCAGAGTTCGAACCAGAAAATGGGTATTTCTGTCAAAAGTATACTTATTTGTAGCGATTTTATTGGAAGCAATCATGTTTGGCATTAACTATGTGGATAAATACAAAATTGGCTGGAGTTTGATAGCAGGGCTTGGATTATTATATGGTTACATTGTAATTCGACTTGCTATTTTGGGACAGGCAGGTCATAAATTGAAAATTATTTTATTGTCAGCGATAGGAATTATAATGATGATTCTTGTTGATTTTGTAATCGGATATCATGGCTGGTCGGTTAATTATGTACTTCCATCCTGCGTAATTGCATTGGATATAGGGATTGTAGTGTTGATGCTTGTGAATCGCAGAAATTGGCAGAGCTATATTATGTTGCAGCTTCTAATGCTTTTGGTGTGTGGTGGAATGATACTGTTATATTTTTTTGGTATCATTACCAATCTATACGTGGTAGGTGTCGCAGTGCCGGTAACGGTATTTTTATTTCTTGGTACAGTTATTTTTGGGGATAGAAGAGCCAGAGTGGAATTGTACAGAAGGTTTCATATTAATTAATAAGGTTGAAGCAAATTTCTGCTTCTGTCTGTATAATCACGAACTGCTTTTAGTGGCTTGTTTAGTGTTCCTTAC
>CAYMTX010000005.1:0-38555 GCA_964393475.1 uncultured Roseburia sp.
AGGTGCGGACGGTTCGCCATGCAGAGCGATATTGATAGATAACGATAGATAAATTGAAATTTGCATGGGACTTCTATAAGGAAACTCTTAGTATCTATTGAAAAATGTCCCGAATACTATACGATATTTAGGAAAAAAAGAGGCGGTCAAAGTAGCAAATGGAAATAAGTAATGTTGATATAATGTCTGAGTAATGTCATATATTGTTTCGGAGCCTCATCTTACTTTAAAATAGATGGAAAAGCCTGTGAATTTCCGTACATAATGTGTTAGTAATCATCTTTTGTGTCAGCCATATATTTTCATCTTCATATCGCATTTCAAGACTGCTTTCTTCTCCACCTACGGAAGAGTTATCGCAATGGAAGATTATATGGAAGGTACTGTAAAGTGCATGGATTGTTCTTACACGGAAGATGGATGGTTTATTGAGAAAATCGAATTGATTACGGATTATTTTGAAGCTGACAAAGATGAGGAACTATTGGGAATAAAGTAGATTACATTTTAAATGAGTATTAAAGCAAAAATAAAAGAGAGATCATAGTAAATTGTGTCCTGCCGAATAAAAAACGTTTCGTAAGCTGTATATAATAGGTCACTTTTCATAAAAATTGATTGACAAGTTAATGTAGGTGAACTATATTAAAGTTAATGTACATTAACTTTATGCGAATAGAGGTGACTATGGACAAATATTTAAATGCAAATGCGGTGCTTTCTGTGTTTAGTAAGAAATATATGGAGTTAAAAAGAGGACTTCCGATTCGACCGAGTGAGATGGGAGTACTGAATATTATTACAGGAACGGAAGGACCACATACACCGGTTGTATTGGCAGATATGCTTGGTGTATCAAAGCCGATGATTACAGCGCATATAAACTCACTTGAGAAGAACGGATATATAACGAAAGCCCCGTCTGCTCAGGATAAGAGAGCCTATTATATTTTGCCGACTGAAAAGGCAGTGGAGCTAGTTGAAAGTGCAAAAATTGATTTGAATCGTCAATTAGATTGTCTGATAGATGGTATGGGGCAGGAGGAATTTGATACGCTGGTCCGACTGGCTGGTATTGCAAACAGTATTTTAGATAATGAAGGAGAATGAATTATGGATCTCAATGATAAAATTTGGAACCCGTGGCATGGATGCCACAAATGCTCAGAGGGATGTCAGAATTGTTATGCATACTTTTTGGATAAAAGGTACGGCAGAGATACGAATGAAGTAGTTAGAAATAAATCTGATTTTAATCTGCCGGTCAAGAAAGATAGAGACGGAAATTGGAAACTGCCGGGAGGTTCATTTGTACGAGTGTGTATGGCAAGTGATTTCTTTATAGAAGAAGCAGATGACTGGCGTATTGAAGCATGGGATTTTATTCGACGTCGTCCGGATGTAACGTTTTCACTGTTGACAAAACGCGCGGAACGGATTAAGGATTGCCTTCCGTCTGACTGGGGTGATGGATGGGATAATGTATCTTTTTCTGTTTCTTGCGAGAATCAAAAACGCTTGGAACAACGTATGCCGTATCTGCTGGAACTGCCTGCAAAGCATCGCTGGGTAAGTCTGAAGCCTTTTATTGGAGAAGTAGATATTGCGCCATATCTTGCAACCGGTAAAATTGAAACAGTTCTTGCAGGCGGTGAAAACTATTTGGGCTCCAGACCGCTTCATTATGAATGGGTAAAGCGCGTGCATGATGCTTGTGAGGAATATCATGTTCAGCTTATTTTCGGTCAGACCGGTAATATCTTCATTAAAGACGGAAAGGAATATAAAATCCGTAACCGTACCGAGCAAATGGTGCAGGCACTTAAAAGCGGACTGCATTATCCACCGGTGGATATAGAAACGGAAGTGGCAGCTATTTATGAAAGGAAGGCTGCGATGAAAGAAGCAATTGAGGCAAAAAGAAAGCCAAAAGAGAGTGATAAATTTCATTGTTAAGAAAAACGGCAAAAGAAAACTCCGAATATTCCATGTTTATGGATAGTCGGAGTTTTTCTTCTGTATGTAATTTGATGGAACGATTATCTAATAATATGATATTAAATTAGAAATAATTACATAAGATCACGATACATTTGTGAGATTTCTTCATCTGTTACAGTAAGTACACTGTCATTGATAGAGAAGAATCCTTTTGTGATTGTAACTAAGAGAGGAATATCTGCTTCGCTGCCTCCACACTCTGTAATTGTAGTTTTGAGACCTAATGTTTTCTTCATCTCTGTAATTTTAGCACCAAGTGCTTTGGCATCTTCAAAGCCAAGCTGTTTTGCATAATCATTGATTTCAGGACGTACAGTACTGTCCAGTACAATCCATTTATCCATTGTGAATGCACAAGCTTCTCCGTGAGGAATGCCGTATACTGCAGACAAAGCTGTTGCAAATGCATGAACAGCAGCAATACCTGTCTGAGAAAATGAGAAACCGGCAATTGTTCCAGCCATGGCCATTTCACTTCTGGCTTCTTTGTTATCTCCATGGAGAGTTGCTTCTTCTAAGTTGGCAAATGCATGTTTCAAAGCTTCGATTGCCAATGCATCAGAAAATGGATTGTGATGAACACTGCCGAGTGCATCAATCGCATGAGACATAGCATCGAATCCGGTATTTGCTGTTACTTTAGGAGGCATTGTGTATGTCACTTCCGGGTCAACGATGGAAGCAATCGGGAAAATCTTTGGATGTAATACACCACTGTGAATATTTTTCACTTTATCACAGAGAGCAGCATCTCGTGTTACTTCATCACCTGTTCCGGATGTGGTAGGAATTGCGATCACAGGAACAGGATTCTGTACTTTATGAGCTTTGGACATATCGCCATCAGCTAAAAGATCTTCTGCTGTACAGTCATCACCAACACACACAGCAACACATTTTGCACAGTCCATGGCACTACCGCCACCCATACCTATGATACAGTCTGCCTGAACTTCTTTTGCAAGCTTTGCATTTAAGTTTACATCATCAAGGTCTGCATTTTCACTTACACCAACGTGCTTTGCAATAATTTTCCCATTGGCATATTCCATAAGTTTGTCTGCAAAACCTGCTTTTTCCATAGAATTACCACAGATTAAAAAAGCTCTTTTTATCTGAAATTTATCGAGAACATCTGAAATTTCACGGATTCTTCCTTCCCCGAAAAGTACATTAACCGGTTGATATATATTCCACATAATATGTTTCTCCTTATCGATACTTTATGAATGACATTATTTAACGATTGGACCGCCAAGACGAGTTAATTCTTTACGGAAATACTGTGCTAAATCTGTTGCCGGACGGCCAAGGAGATATTCGAGCACGTTTTTATTACCAGGGAATCCCCATTTTGTATAAGTATACTGAAGTGCTTTGAAAGCTTCGATTGAATAACTGTCATTGCCCATGTAACCTGGCCAGAAGTTCTCTAATTCTTCAGGTTCAATATATTTTGCTACTACATTTAACCCTGAGATTTCGTTGAAAAGATTAGCACATTCTACCGGATTTAAGTAGCTTGGTCCACAAAGCTGGTATGCTGCCATGTTATGTTTATCACCTTCAGTAAGTACTTTTGCACATACTTCTGCTACATCTTCGGCATCGACAAAGGCTAATGGTACATCGAGACCATTGTAATTGTAAAATTCGCCTTTTTCGAGTAATTCATTTACAAAAATGTTGTGGTGGTAATGTACCGGCTGTAAAATAGTGTAATTGAGACCTGTTTCAAGACCTCTGTAAATAAGGTGTTTTTCAGCATTAAGTTTCATTGTGTGCTGAAGTAATGTATCCATATGCGGATTGATAACAGATAACTGTACGAACTGCTTTACCCCTACTTCGATTGCGGTATCTGTTGCAAGATTGGCCATTTTTGTCTCCTGATAAGAGAACTGTGGTGGAATATAAAGAACCTGATCGCATCCTTCCATTGCTCTTTTCATTACGGCTGGATCTAAAGCATTCCCTACATGAGCCTCCTTTACACCGAGTTCCAGGTAACGTTCTACTGAAGGAGTGATATCTAATACACGAATATCAAATCCTTTCTTTACAAGATAAGGTACGATACGACTACCTACTTTACCGTTTGCACATGTGATTAATAACATTGTTTATATCTCCTTTCATAATTGGTTTGTTATCTTTTTGACAATGTTATTATATCAAGGCATATTTGCAAACGTAAAGCGAACGAATGGAATACATTTATTCTATTCCGTCATGGTAATGTTGTATAAGTTCATCTACGAATTTTTCGTTTAAATGCGAGGAAGTGTCTAACCAGGCAATAACAATATCGCTTGGTACATCATCTAAAACAAATTTTCGGATATCTTCATGCTCGATGTCGGTATGATCATCTGCAAAAACAATTCCCTGCCCTGTCAGAATATTAACGCGATAAGAATGTGTGTTAGACACATTGGCGGAAACATTGGGTTTAAATCCATGTGCTTCACAAATTTCATTAAAATATTTCAAATAATTTGGACTGTTTTCAGGAGAAAGCATAATAAATTTTTCATTTTTTAAATCGGATAATTGGATTTTGTCACGATAAAATAATGGATTGGATCTCGGCAAAAATACAGCTGCTTTTGTCTGATAAAAGACTTTTGTCTGATAACCATATTTTCTTAAAGTATCTTGGTCAATAGCGGAAGTTACAATGACATCCAGTTTTTTTTCTTGTGCCCAAAGAAGAAGTTCCTTTATTCTCTGTTCGTTATACTGTAAAGTAATTTTATTCTTATTACATATTTTAAGAATTGCACATGCTAAATTTTCACGACTTGTAACACAATCAATTACACCAATACGAAGTGTTGTATCAGTGTTCATCTGGACTTCATAAGCCCTTGCAACAGAATCTTCTACGTCTTTCAGCAAACGTTTAAAATCTTTGTAAAGACTGCTTCCTGCTTCTGTTAAGATGTTTTGTGATTTCACACGCAGAACAAGCTGAATCCCAAGGTCGTTTTCCAAACTGGATATAGTCTTGCTGACCATAGATTGAGAATAATTTAATTTTCTGGCAGCACCTGAAAAACTGCCACTTTCTGCAACATATATAAATATTTTTATTTGATTAAAACTTAAATTTGATATATCGAAATAATGCATATCCGTCACCTCTTTTTGAGTATATCATTAAAAGCTAGATTTGTTCATCAAAAAATTTTTTTGTGTAACGTTGACTGAACTGATATATTAAAAAAAGCCGATTTTATAAAATTGACAATACGAATCATTAAGAATTATAATAGGTTTTAAGGTATTACATGGTTTCGATGTAAAAAGAGAGATGATTTTTGGATAAGATAAATGAAAGGATAGAACATATGATAGAAATAAGGGAAATTGACAGTAGGCATAAGAAAGACATTAACATTCCGAACGAACCATTTCAGATGTTTGGAAAAGTAATTCCATCATATATAGATGAACACTGGAGTTATAAAACTGTTTATTTTGAGCCGGATAAAATTACAGAGATGTGTTTCCCGGATGAAAATTACGATTTTGAAGCTATGCAGAATGATATTTTTGTAGGAGCATATGACGGGGAACAGTGTATTGGGCTTGCAATTCTGAAACCGGGATTTTGTAAATATATGCATTTATATGATTTTAAAGTAAATGGAAGTTACAGAGGGCAGCATATAGGAACAAGGATAATCGAAAAAGCAAAGGAAATTGCGGTAAGAGAAGGCTATCGAGGCATTTATGCCGAAGGTCAGGATAATAATCTGGGTGCTTGTCTCTTTTATCTTCATTCAGGTTTCTATATAGGAGGTCTGAATACAAATGTGTATAAAGGTACAAGTCAGGAGGGGAAAGCAGATATTATTTTTTATATTGATTGTTCTTCTGAACTTGTATAATAGGAGAATTGTATTGACAGAAGATTCTACTTATTGTAGTATAAAAGTGTACTACAATAAGTAGAATCTTTGCTTATAAGGAAAGGATTAGAACGGGGGTTCATAATGAGTGAATTAAGAATGGGAACTGCGGAAGCAAAGTTTGCTGATATTATCTGGTCAAATGAGCCGATTTCATCCGGAGAGTTAGCAAAACTGGCGAATGAGGAATTTGAGTGGAAAAAGACAACTGCATTTACAGTATTAAAGCGACTTTGTGAACGCGGACTTTTTCAAAATCAGAAGGGAACTGTTACTTCTCTGATTTCAAAAGAAGAATTTTATGCACGACACAGTGAGGTATATGTGGAAGAAACATTTGGTGGTTCGCTGCCGGCATTTCTGGCTGCGTTTGGAAAGAGGAAGAAGCTTACGGAGAAAGAAATTGAGGAAATTCAGAACATTATCGATTCTATGAGGGGGTAAGTATATGTTGGAGCAGATGTTTCTGAAAGTATTGGAGATGAGCGGAGCCGCGAGTATTGTTATTGCAATCGTTTTTATTGTACGATTTTTATTGAAACGGTTTCCAAAATCGATTTCTTACCTATTATGGAGTGTTGTTTTATTCCGTTTGCTTTGTCCGGTTATATTTGAGCTGGAAATCGGTTTGGTGCCGAAGCTCGATTCATTACTTTATGAATATACGGGTGATGAAGCAGATAGTCAGACTGGCAAACTGTGGGAACGTGACGATTATAATAGGGGCGATATGAATGAAACGGGAATCCGGCAGAATGATTTACAAAGCGGAAAGAATGAAGTCGGACAAAATACACTGGAAAACAATGGAATAGTAAACAAAATCGAAACCGGGCAATCGACACAAGGTCAGTTATTGTCGAATGGAAATTCTGCTTGGATGGAAAATGCCCGACCGGGATTGTTTGCACAGTATGGAACGTTTTTATGGGCAATAGGTGTAGGTATTATGTGCCTGTATTCTGTAGTTTCTGTGTTTAAAATTCGGAAAAAAGTGCGGTTTTCCATTCCACTTAAGGAAAATATTTATCTTACAGATACAACAGTATCTCCGTTTGTAATGGGGATTGTGAAGCCGAGAATTTATCTTCCGGAAGGTTTAAATGAGAAAGAAAAAGAATACGTTATTTTACATGAAAAGTATCATATCAGACGTTTTGACTATCTGGTAAAGATAATTGCATTTGCTGCATTATGTATTCACTGGTTCAATCCACTGGTGTGGGTTGCATTTATTTACTTTTGTAAAGATATGGAAATGAGTTGTGATGAAGCAGTGATAAAGCAGATGGGAGAACAGATTAAGTCGGATTATGCATCTTTGTTATTGTCTCTTGCCACAAAAAGCCATGTGATTCAGTTTGTTCCGGTTGATTTTGGAGAAGGTGATACGAAAGGCAGAATAAAAAATCTGGCGGTATCTAAGCAGCAGAAGAAAAGCGTGATAGTAGCTGTAAGTGTAGGTGTGTTAGTGTTGATTGTGTGTCTTGCAGTGACCCGTGTACCGGAAATTTCTGAGGAAGATAATATATCGACAGAAGAAAAAACACTTTTTGTCTCTCTGGATATTACAGAGCAGTATGCAAAAAGTAAGGGAGATCCTGCTAATTTTTATCGCATTGATGAAAATAATGTATTATGGGGAAGCGGAGAAAATAGATATGGTCAGTTGGGTCAGGGAACACAGGATGATCATTTTTACAGTGAAGAGGTGAAAATTGCAGAGAATGTCGTTCATGTAGATTTTTCACAACGGGGATTTATGATTTTTCTGACTGAGGATCAGAAGCTGTATGGTGTGGGAAATGCCGGAGGCGGAGCGTTACGGCAATATAGTGAATTTGATAAAATACGCTATATGAATGGAGAGCATTATACGGTGACAACACCGGTTTTATTAATGGAAGATGTGATTTATGCGTGTTGCGGCAGGGATGATATTGTCTGTATGAAAGCGGATGGAACTGTCTGGAATTGGGGAACGGTTTATGCAGGTCAGGGTCTTATCGAAGTGTATTTTATAAATGAACCGGAGCAAGTATTAGAAAATGCAATTTTAGTGACCGGAGGCTGGAATAATCATGCGGCATTGCTTTCCGATGGAACGGTATGGACATGGGGATATAACAGTGCCGGAAACTGCGGTGTGGCAGGGGATAAGCCTGTTTATCAGCCGACAATGGTGGCGGAGGATGTCGTCATGGTATGGACGGATTTAGCTTTGGATAGTTATCCGCAGCCGGGAACGAATGAAATCGCAATGAGGTGGACCGGAAAGCTTGCTTATAAAATGGATTACAGCAATATCGCGGAGTTTGGTGATATTTATCCATATATTTTGAAGAATACAGTTATTAAAAAGGTAGATGGTTCTTACTGGGTATGTGGTGCAAATGTTGGTACAGAGGAAAAATTAGTACATGGCGCGGAAGGCGATTATTTTGAAGTATGGTCAGATGAGTTTGGGCTGTGTGAAGATGTGGAATATCAGGTTTCGGGTGCAAAGGCTATCATAGCGACAGCAGAACGACGTTTGTGGGAAGATTATACAGCGGCAACACTGACTTACGTAGATAATGCAGAAACAGGATGGGATTATTATGCGGATAATCCATGGGAATCTGAGGAAGAGCGTGACGCATTGGCGCAGGCAGCAATTCAGGAATTGTATACACTGACGGGCTATAATGTGACGGAATGTGTCTATACAACAGACGGAAGAAGTAAATTCATCTTTGCTAAAAGTAAGGAAAATATAAAAAAGAGTATTGCGTTTTACGCGCGGGATTACGGAAGTACTTTGTGGGGTGATGCGGTTCCGTATATGGGATTCGTGAATGCAAGACGTGTTCATTATTCGGATATACAACAAGTGGATTCTCCATACCAAAAAGAGGAACTTAGCGGACAGGGAGGTATTCCATATTGGTTTTTGGAACATAGCGGTGTATATCAGGGCGAAAAAATTACAGGTTTTGATGTGTTTAATTTGGATGATACCGTATATACTCATGTAAAATTGCTTTTCGATGGTGGTTATTATGTAGTAGTTATGGATGAGGCAATCGAAGCGGTCAGTGAGGTTATGGGACCATATCAGGACGACAGTACTTTTTAAAAAAAATAAAAAGCAATGGGACGATAACGCGAATTGCGTAATCAACCATTGCTTTTCTTGGTAGATAGGAATGTATTAGAAAATGTACATTCTATAATTATTTTGCAATTTCTCTTGCTACATGAACACCGCTTGCAGATGCATGGGACAGTGAGTGGGTAATACCGCTTCCGTCACCAATGACATACAGACCATCATATTTCGTCTGCAGATGTTCATTTACTTCTACTTCCATGTTATAGAATTTCACCTCTACACCATAGAGAAGTGTATCGTCATTTGCAGTACCCGGTGCAATTTTATCCAGAGCATAAATCATTTCGATAATTCCGTCTAAAATACGCTTTGGAAGGACAAGACTTAAATCACCCGGTGTTGCATTTAAAGTAGGTGTTACAAAGGATTCATCAATACGGCTTTGGGTAGAACGCTGTCCGCGGATTAAATCGCCGAAACGCTGAACGATGACACCGCCGCCTAACATATTGCTTAAGCGCGCAATAGATTCACCATATCCGTTTGAGTCCTTAAACGGCTCGGAAAAATGCTTTGCAACAAGCAGGGCAAAGTTGGTATTCTTGGTCTGCTTTGCAGGGTCTTCGTAACTGTGACCATTTACGGTAATGATGCCGTTTGTATTCTCATTTACAACAGCACCCTTTGGATTCATACAGAAAGTACGAACCTTGTCTTCGTATTTCGGGGTACGGTATACGATTTTACTTTCATAAAGTTCATCTGTCAAATGAGAGAAAATCTCAGCAGGAAGCTCTACACGGACACCGATGTCTACACGGTTCGATTTGGTAGGAATCTGCAGTTCATTGCAGACTTTCTCCATCCATTTACTTCCACTGCGCCCTACGGAGACAATACAGTTGGTGCAGGTATAATTCCGGTCTTTGCACTTGATTTCATAACCACCGTCAATCATTGCAATAGATTCTACCGGTGTATCGAAGAAGAAATCAATTTTATCTTTTAAATGGTCATATAAGTTTTCTAATACTATGTAATTAATATCTGTTCCAAGGTGGCGGACAGAAGCATCTAAAAGATGTAAGTCGTTCTTCATGCATTCTTTCTTTATCTGTGTGCCGGCGGTAGAATATAATTTTGTACCTGCGCCACCGTAAGCAACATTAATCTCGTCTACATAATTCATTAAATCGAGTGCCTGTGTCTTACCGATATATTCGTAAAGAGTGCCGCCGAAGTCATTTGTGATATTATATTTGCCATCGGAGAAAGCACCTGCGCCACCGAAGCCGCTCATGATGGAACAGCTTTTACAACTGATGCAGGATTTAATCTTTTGACCATCAATCGGGCATTTGCGTTTGCTAAGTTCGTGACCTGATTCAAATACAGCAACTTTTAAATTTGGATTTTTTTTTGATAATTCGTATGCCGAAAAAATACCGCCCGGTCCGGCACCGATAATTAATACGTCATAATTCATGAAAATTCCTCCCTGTGGTTCTGGTGTAATAACAGTTCAGCTCATGCCAGGTGCAAAGGCACTTTTAGTGCTTTTACGACGTTTTATGGCTGAACCGCTACTATTATATCATAAATTTTACAATAATCCTTTAAAAAATGAAAGAATTAGAGTAAAATAGTAAGGTAAAATATATTGATTATTGTTCACACAGTAGCTAATCACTTGCTGATTTGCTATGTAAGAACATGATATTATGATATCAGAGAAAATAGAGCCAAAAGGCAGGAGGAGATTTTTATTATGAGTAATATTCCAACACCACACATTTCAGCAAAAGAAGGGGATTTTGCAAAGACAGTTTTAATGCCGGGTGACCCACTCCGTGCGAAATATATTGCAGAGACATATTTAGAGAATCCAAGACTTGTTACATCTGTACGTAATATGTTTGGTTATACAGGAACTTATAAAGGTAAGGAAATTTCCGTTATGGGTGGCGGTATGGGTATGCCGTCTATCGGTATCTATTCTTATGAATTATTCAATTTTTATGGTGTAGAGAGCATTATCCGTATCGGTTCTGCAGGCGGTTTCAGCGACAAATTACAGTTAAAAGATGTTGTTATCGGAATGGGCGCATGTACGAACTCTAACTATGCAGCACAGTACGGACTTCCGGGAACCTTTGCACCAATTGCAGATTATGAATTAATGCAGAAAGCTATTGACGTAGCAAAAGAGCAGGGAACAAGAGTTGTAGTTGGTAATATTTTATCTTCAGACCCATTCTACAATGCAGATGCTACTGCAAATGACAAATGGAAAGAAATGGGTGTTCTTTGCGTAGAGATGGAAGCAGCTGCACTGTATATGAACGCAGCAAAAGCAGGTAAGAAAGCGCTCTGCTTATTATCTATTTCAGACCACCTTTACACAGGAGAAGAATTAAGTTCAGAAGAACGTCAGATAGGTTTCGGCAAGATGATGGAAATCGCTCTTGAGTTAGCATAGTATAGATATCGAGACGGAGGCTTACAATGGAAAAAACACCAAAGAAAAGCAACTCGAGATTACAGTTAGTGATTGCTGTAATGATTATAGCAGCATTGTTTTTAGCAGAGTTGTATGTAATGATTAACGAATCTGATAATGTGATATTATTGGTAGGAGTCGCTGTTTTAATTTTAATTGCATTGTATTTTGTGGTTGATGCAGTTATAGATTGTACAAATGAGAAAAATATATCAGACAGAGAATTATATGATAATATCTACCGTTCGGAAAAAGCATCTTATACTCTTTTGAAGAAAAATCTGGAAGAGATTTCAAAACAGGTTAAAATGTTAGATGGTGCTCAAAAAGAAGATAATTCAGCAGAAATTATTAAATCTCAAAAAACAATTGCAAAGGTGGCTATGTCCAAGGCAAACGAGACACAGGATCGCCTTTTTATCGAACTGAATAATCTGGAAGCTTCTTTGAATGATAGTATTCGTGGTTTATCAGAAAAGCTTTCCGGTTTTCAGGAAGAGATTGAACGTCTTGCTGACCATATTGCACACATTAATGAACAGGCAATTTTGGAAGTATCGAAAAAAAATACGGAAGCAACATCTATACAGGTGTCTGCATCTGAGCAGATAAAAGAACAACCGGAACCGGCAGAAGAAGTGCCTGCTCCTGCACCAATACCGGTAGCAGAAGATAATGGCGGAAAGATGGATCAGGATGACATTGCAGCTCTGATTGCAAGTATGACAGGAGGAGTGGACGAGGCGGTGCAAGAAGAACCTGCTCCAATACCGGAACCTATACCGGTAGATGATAATCCGAATCGGATGATGACACCGGAGGAAATTGCAGCACTCATTGCAGGCGCAAATAATTAAATTACAAGTTAAAAATAAAAAGCTCCCCATATTGAAATATCTTCTTTGATGATATTTCAATATGGGGAGCTTTTTTATGGTTGTCCGGTTTAAATTACTCTGTTTCAGCTGTAAGTTTTACAAGTTCTTTGATGATTTCAATTGCCGTATTCATGCCTTCAACTGTTACATGCTCGAATGGACCATGAAAACCGTATCCGCCGGTGCCGAGGTTCGGGCAAGGAAGACCCATGAAGCTTAATCTTGCACCATCTGTGCCTCCACGTACCGGGCGTGAAAGCGGTTCTAATCCAACATTTTTGATGGCGCGTTTTGCAAGTTCTACTGTGTATGGATGTTCTACGATTACTTCCAACATATTGGAATACGAATGATTTATGGTCAGTGTAACAGTTCCGGTTCCGTATTTTTGATTCATTTCGATTTCGAGAGTACGGAGTTTATTCAATCGTGCTTCAAAAATATCTTTGTCATGGTCACGCACGATATAAGCGAGTCTGGCACTTGCTACGTCGCCTGCAATATCAATCATGTGATAGAAGCCTTCCCTTCCCTCTGTGTGGGAAGGAGTTTCTGTCTCAGGAAGCCTGCTTTGAATTTCACATGCAACGGCAGCGGCGTTTACCATAATATCTTTCGCTTCACCCGGATGCACATTCACACCTTTTATCTGAAATACGGCACTAGCCGCGTTAAAGTTCTCGTAAGCAACTTCACCTTCGTAATCACCGTCCAAGGTATAAGCAAAATCCGCTTTAAAATAATCTAAATCAAAAAGGTCCGCACCATGTCCGACTTCTTCATCCGGTGTAAAACCAATCCAAATATCACCATGTGGCATACCGGAAGCGATTATCTGTTCCGTTGCAGTCATAATTTCAGCAACACCTGCTTTGTCATCAGAACCAAGCAGGGTAGTTCCGTCTGTTGTAATTAAAGTTCTTCCGGTTAAAGTCTTTAATTCCGGAAAATCAGAAACCTTCAGAGTAGCACCGCTTCCCTTTAATAAAACATCGTTTCCGTCATAATTTTCGAGAACCTGCGGTTTGACATCTTTTCCGGAATAATCCGGTGCTGTGTCCATGTGAGCGATAAAACCGATTGCTTTTACATGCTCATAACCTGCTGTAGCAGGAAGTAATCCATATACATAGCAATGATCTGTTAAAATAACTTTTTCTAAACCCAGTTCATTTAATTCTGCTTCCAAAACCTTTGCCAGGTCAAACTGACGGTCAGAAGACGGAATCTGTTCGTTTTCTTCGTCCGAAGTGGTCCAGTAGGACACATATTTTAAAAATCTTTCCTTTACGTCCATGTTAATCTCTTTATACTCCGTTTCCCGATTATATTAACAGTTTGATAGATATACGTTATCCTGTTTGTCAGGTTATATTCAAACTGCTACAATTATATTAACATTGATAGTGGCAATTATCTATAGCAGACGGTAAAAAATATTAAAAAAATTCTAAAAAAACACTTGCATTTATAAAAAATATGTTATATAATAATTTTCGTTCCAACTGAATATGCGCCTTTAGCTCAGTTGGTAGAGCACCTGACTCTTAATCAGGGTGTCCAGGGTTCGAGCCCCTGAAGGCGCATTAAAAGTCACAAGCTTAGCAATCATGCAGGTTTGTGGCTTTTTTTATTATCTGCGAAAGCCCTTGTTTATAGCGTAAAAGTGTATGCTTTCTTTCGAATAAAAAAGCTCCGCAAGGATATACACCTCGCGGAGAAAAAATTAATCATCAAGCTGATTCTTTGTTAAATCTATAAAAGTTCCACCTTTTATCTCTACAATGTCTGAGCTGTTTATTTGTAACCAGACGCTACAAGCGTTAGGATTATATACTTTCGTGCAGTCAGCAGAAAATTGGAGATTCTTTGCTGCGTTCATATAATCGATAATTTCGATATTGGTGGCATACCAGATATCATCACGTCTACCTATATATTCACAGAATTTTTCGATAACATCCCAGTTATTTTTGTCTGCAAACTCATAGCTGTGTCCCCATACATACATTAATTTTAAGTACTGAGGTTTGTTGAAATTGGCAAAAGACGCTGCGTATTCCATTAACTTCGGATTGTTATGATGGCAGGTTGCTTTCCATTCCAGTGGGTCGGTTGGCAGTTCGAAACTATTGGTAGTATCTACTACACGGGCATAGGCAATTCCAAGTTGACGGAATAAGGATTTGATTTCTTCATTGTAGGAACCATTAGGATAAGCATGTCCGCGGATAATTGTACCTGTCAGTTGCTCTAATCCTTTACGGTCGTCTAAGATTTCGTTTGCGACACCCACCAAAGGACATCTGGAAATAGTAGGATGCGACATAGTATGTGTTGCAATTTCATGTCCGGCATAGGTATCTTTGATTTGTTCCATCGGAATACGAGGATGGGGCATTTTGCTTTGATCTTTCTGCATTTCACCATAGTTCAGATTAAATGTTCCTTTGATACCGTATTTGTTAAAAAGCTCTAAGAGGCGGATGTCTTCAAGTTTACCATCGTCGTAGCTCATCGTTAATGCTTTTGCTTTTCTGCCCGGAAAGCAGGTGTAAATTTTCATTGTATAAAATACCTTTCTTTGTAAATGTAGTATGGCAAGGAAAAATTCCTGCAATTATCGTGAAGCGATTAGTTTGCAGATTGGATTACCGAGAGAAGAAAATTTTTCTTCGTATTCAGTCATAACGTTACCTTCATTCAGTACATCGTCATGGTGTAAATCTCTGGTAGAAGCCTCCAGATGCCAGCCTGCTTCGGGAATTTCTTCTAATGAAAAGGTGAACAAGTCTTGATTGTCAGTTTTGAATTCTAAGTGGCCTTCTTTTTTTAAAATTTTATCATAGCGTGCAAAAAACTGTCTTGATGTCAAACGACGTTTGGCATGACGGTCTTTTGGCCATGGGTCGGAGAAATTTAAGTAAATACGGTCTATCTCACCCGGTGCAAAAATATCTTCTATATCGGCCGCATCGATACACATAAAACGCAGATTTGGAAGCGGATTTTGCTCCATTTTCTGTAAGGCACGAAGCAGAACGCTGGAGTAACGTTCAATGCCGATGTAGTTAATCTCAGGATGAAGGGTGGCCATATCCATCATGAAACGACCTTTTCCCATACCGATTTCGATGTGCAGTGGTTGAGCGTTTGGAAAAATGCTCTGCCAGTTACCTTTTAGTGTTTCAGGCTGTTTGATGCAGTATTCACTTGCTTCAATGGCGTCATCGGCGCCAGGTATATTTCTTAATCTCATAATTATAAGTCCTTTCTTATTTTAGACTGTCATAGTTCGTGTTATTTATTTTACAACATGTACAAGCGAAAAAAAAGCATTGCATGTATTTTTTTTTGCATATATACTGATAATATGGGTGGATTGTAGGCGATAATACAAAACCCGGTTACAAAGCGGTTGATAAATGATGATATATACGTTCGGTGAAAGTGTTACGTGTATACGATTAAGGAATTTAAAATGAAGAAATATAGATTTTTACAGAAAATGATGAGTCTGTTTTTACTTATGGTTATGGCATTGCAGGTTGGTGTGCAGTCAGTGTCGGCTGCGGATTATTGGCCGGAAGGAATCAATGTGACAACGGAAAGTGCCATTGTTATGGAAATGTCTACAGGCACAGTTTTATATGAGAAGAATAGTACAGAAGAGCATTATCCTGCAAGTATTACGAAGGTTATGACAGTCATGATAGCGTTAGAGCATTGTGATTTAAATGAGATTGTTACTTTTTCGAAGGATTCTATCGATAATACGGAAGGTTCCGGTATTGCCCGAGATTATGGAGAACAGATGACCATGGAGGATTGTCTTTATGCAATTATGCTGGCGTCTGCCAATGAGTGTGCTTATGCGGTAGCAGAGCATGTTGCAGGAGACATTGAGAGTTTTGCTGAGTTGATGAATGAAAAAGCTGCGGAACTTGGTTGTGTGAATACGAATTTTGTCAATCCGCACGGATTACATGACGAGAATCATTATACTTGTTGTTATGATATGGCACTGATAGGACAAGCAGCGTATGCAAATGAAACGTTTCGTATTATTACAGGCACAAAAGCGCGTATGATTCCGCCAACGAATAAACACGAAGAAGAGACTCCGTTGCAGAATCATAATAAACTTTTGCACAGATACCAGAGTGGGAATTATGTGTATAAATATTGTACCGGTGGTAAAACAGGATATACTACAAATGCCAATTCTACGTTGATAACTTTTGCGGAGAAAGATGGTATGAAGCTGGTATCAGTAGTTATGAACACAGATAGAGTTAGTGAGTGGACTGACAGCATTGCTATGTTTAATTATGGTTTTGATAACTTTCATATGGTAAATGTGGCGGAAAATGAGACGAAATACAGTGTGCAGGAAGTGGTAAATGATGGTGGACTGGGGGGAAATCAGCCATTTGTACTTCTCGATGAAGGAGCGAATGTTATTTTACCAAAAACAGCTGAATTTTCAGAAGCAAAGTCTACAATTGCATATAATAATGAAGTGTCAAAAGTAGCAGGAACAATCACATATACCTATGCAGACCGTGCCGTTGGGAAAGCGAATATTGTAGCTACCGGTGTTGATTTGAAGCAGTTCATTTTTGATAATCAAAAAAAAGGTACAGACAGTAGCATGAGTGATAAGACGATTGAAATTAAACCTATTACGATTATTGGTATCTTGGTGGCTCTTGGAATTGCGGTAGCGTTGATTTGGGTAACGAAATACCTATATGATAATATTTATATTATCAGGCATAATTTTTCTGTAAAAAACGACAGAAAATCACGGTTTAAAGAAATTAAACAACGTAAGGAGCGTCGCAGAAGAAGACGATTTTAGCTATAACCGGAATTGATTATTTTGAAAGTTTAGATTATACTAAAAAGGCATAAGATATGAATAAAATTTATTACATGATGGGGAAAAGTTCTACAGGAAAGGATACACTATACAAGAGAATTTTTGCCAACAAAGATTTAAAATTGAAGACAGTAGTTTTATATACCACAAGACCTATCCGTGATGGAGAGAGAGAGGGTGTGGAATACTTTTTTTGTGATTCGAAGAAAGTAGAAGAGTTAGAAGTTGCAGGTAAAGTAATCGAGCGCAGGGACTACAATACAGTACATGGAATCTGGACTTATTTTACGGTGGATGATGGACAGATTGATTTGGAAAAACAGGATTATCTGGTTATTGGTACCTTGGAATCTTATCATAAAATCCGAGATTATTATGGGAAAGAATATGTGGTGCCGATTTATATCGAAGTGGAAGATGGTGAGCGATTACAACGGGCGCTGAATCGCGAGAAAGAACAGATTGTTCCGAAATACGAGGAGATGTGCCGTAGATTTTTAGCAGATTCAAAAGATTTTTCAGAAGAGAATCTAATGAAAGCAGAGATTAGCAGACGGTTTTTGAATAGAGATTTGGACGAGACGGAAGCTGAAATCGTATCCTATATAGAGTCTTTTAAAGCGGTTAAATAGTTGGAAGATACAGTGATATTATGGAAAGAAGGTGACAGTAGATGGCGATTAAAGTAAATAATATGACACCTGTGACGCAGGTTCCGGATACTGCACCGGTAGAGCATGGAGACGGTTCTTTTAAGTTCACGCTTTCCAGTGCGATTTCAGATGCGAGTTTGCAAGCGCGAATTGATACGTTGATGACGGATATTACAGTGCAGGGTGAATTGATTGCCAGACACATGGATATTCGTGATATGAAAAAATATCGTGGATTGATTCGTGATTTTATGAACGAAGTGGTATATCGTTCTCACAAGTTTTCACGAGAAAATTTCTTGGATAGAAAAGGTCGCCACCGTGTATATGGAATTATCCGATTGATTGATTCTAATCTGGATGAGCTGGCGCAAGAGTTGGTAAAGGAAGAGAAAAATCATATCACAATTTTAGAGAAGATCGGAGAAATCCGTGGATTGTTACTTGATATTTTAACTTAATAAGTGCGTTGTAAGGAGCATACAGCTATTTGTGCCGCAGACGTCACAAAGTAGCATTTATTGCAGAGCTGAATCTGAAATTCAGCTCGCGATTCCTCCGACGCGAAGCGTCTGCGGAATGGAGATTAGCATGGCAGGGTTTAGAGATATTATCGGACACGAACAAATTATAGAGCATTTACAGAACGCGATTACTATGGATAAAATATCGCATGCTTATATCATTAACGGTCCGGATAAATCCGGTAAAATGATGTTGGCAGAAGCATTTGCCATGGCGCTTCAGTGTGAAAACGGCGGGAATGAAGGATGCCTTGAGTGCCATTCCTGTAAGCAGGCTATGAATCACAATCAGCCGGATATTGTATATGTTTCCCATGAGAAACCAAATACTATTTCTGTAGATGATATTCGTAGTCAGCTAAATAATGATATCGGTATCAAGCCGTATAGCAGTAAACGTAAGATTTACATAGTAGATGAAGCAGAAAAAATGAATGTGCAGGCGCAGAATGCCTTGCTTAAGACCATCGAAGAACCGCCGGCATATGCAGTGATATTGTTGTTGACAACGAATGCAGATACTTTTTTGCCGACAATATTATCAAGATGTGTGACTCTAAACATAAAGGTTGTTCCGGATGATGTTATTAAAAAATACTTAATGAAGGAACAGCAGATTCCGGATTATCAGGCAGAAGTCTGTGTGGCGTTTGCACAAGGCAATGTAGGTAAAGCAATTCAGTTGGCGACCTCTACGGATTTTAATGAATTGAAATCCTCTGTGTTACAGCTTATGAAGCGTTTGGACGATATTGAATTATATGAAATGGGGGCTGCGGTAAAGCAGATTAACGATTATAAGCTTGCTATTAACGATTACTTTGATTTGATGATGATTTGGTATCGCGATATTTTATATTTTAAAGCGACAGGTGATGTTAATGGACTGATTTTTAAAGATGAAGTCTATGATATAAAACGACAGGCAGAGAAAAGTTCCTATCATGGAATTGAGATTATTATCGAGGCACTTCGTAAAGCGCAGATACGTCTGAATGCGAATGTAAACTTCGATTTGGTAATTGAGTTGCTGCTATTGACAATAAAGGAGAACTAAAATGATAAAAGTAGTAGGAATCCGTTTCCGGAATGCAGGAAAAATATATTATTTCGGACCGGGAGATTTAGATTTGAAAGCAGGTATGCATGTTATTGTGGAGACTGCCAGAGGTGTGGAAATTGGTACAGTTATTACCAATCCGCGTGAAGTTTCAGCGGAAAGTGTGGTTCAGCCGTTGAAGCCGGTGCTTAGAATTGCAACAGAAGCAGATGAACGACAGGCAGAGAAGAATTTGGAAAAAGAAAAAGAAGCATTTCGTATCTGTTTGGAGAAAATTCAGAAACATGAATTGGATATGAAGCTGGTTGAGGCAGAGTATACTTTTGATAATAATAAACTGTTATTTTACTTTACAGCAGACGGACGAATTGATTTCCGTGAATTGGTAAAGGATTTGGCGGCAGTATTCCGTACACGTATTGAGTTACGCCAGATTGGTGTTCGTGATGAAACAAAGATTATGGGTGGTTACGGCATCTGTGGCAGACAGTTGTGCTGTCATACATTTTTACCGGAGTTTGCACCGGTTTCCATTAAGATGGCAAAAGAACAGAATTTATCATTGAATCCGACGAAGATATCCGGTGTATGTGGTCGTTTGATGTGTTGTCTTAAGAATGAAGAAGAGACATATGAATATTTGAACAGTAAACTTCCGGGTGTTGGTGATCATGTAACTACAGAAGATGGTTTAAAGGGTGAAGTATCTTCTGTTAACGTACTTCGTCAGTTAGTAAAAGTGACGGTGGAAATAGGTGATGAGAAGGAAATGCGTGAGTACAAACCGGAACAACTCCGTTTCAAGCCAAGACGAAGAAAAGATGTGAAACTTTCAGCAGAAGAGATGAAAGAATTGGCGGCATTGGAAGACCGTGGAGGAAAGTCAAAGTTCGATGACAACAAATAATCTTTTAAAAGATGGGGAACGTTTAGATGATTTGCAGTGCAAAGGATACCACATTATTCAAGACCCTGCGAGATTTTGCTTTGGAATGGATGCGGTGTTATTGTCCGGATTTGCAAAAGCAAAAAAAGGGGAAAAAGTGCTAGACCTCGGAACGGGTACCGGAATCATTCCGATTCTTATGGCTGCAAAGACGGAAGGTGAGAGCTTTACTGCATTGGAAATTCAGGAAGAGAGTGCAGATATGGCACGTCGTAGCGTTTCATACAACCATTTGGACGATAAAGTGAAAATTGTTACAGGGGACATTAAGGATGCTTCAAAAATTTTTGGAGCATCTTCTTTTCATGTAATTACGACAAATCCTCCTTATATGATTGGTACACATGGAGAAAATTCTCCGTCGGAAGCGAAAGCAATTGCCAGACACGAGGTGCTGTGTACATTGGATGATATTTTAAGGGAGAGTGCCAGATTGCTGATGCCGGGTGGACGTTTTTATATGGTGCACAGACCATTCCGGTTAGCTGAGATTATGAGTAAGATGGTGGAATATAAAATTGAGCCGAAACGTATGCGTCTGGTGCATCCTTACATAGACAAGGAACCCAATATGGTTCTGATTGAAGGGTTAAGAGGTGGCAAATCCCGAATTACGGTGGAAGCACCACTCATTGTTTATAAGGAACCGGGTATATATACGGAAAAGATATATAACTTGTACGGCATGAATGCGCCGGAAAGTTAAAAATAGAAGCAGTGGAAAATTTGATGAACGATAATTTGTAGAAGGGAGAACGCCATGGCAGGAAAATTATATTTATGCGCGACACCGATTGGCAATTTGGAAGATATTACTTTTCGTGTATTGC
Organism: uncultured Roseburia sp.; assembly: GCA_964393475.1. Classification (GTDB taxonomy): domain Bacteria; phylum Bacillota; class Clostridia; order Lachnospirales; family Lachnospiraceae; genus Roseburia. The sequence continues at coordinate 21,289 of CAYMTX010000005.1, forward strand.
GTACTTTAAAAGAAGTTGATTTGATTGCGGCAGAGGATACGAGAAATTCGATAAAACTGCTGAACCATTTCGAAATTAAAACTCCGATGACGAGTTATCATGAATATAATAAAATCGAAAAAGCATACCAACTGGTAGATAAGATGCGGGAAGGGAAAAATATCGCGCTGATTACCGATGCAGGAACACCGGGCATTTCCGATCCGGGAGAGGATTTGGTGCGTATCTGTTATGAAGAGGGGATTGAAGTGACTTCACTTCCGGGAGCTGCGGCATGTGTAACGGCGTTGACAATGTCAGGACTTCCGACCAGAAGATTTGCGTTTGAGGCATTTTTGCCACGCGAGAAAAAAGAGCGCGCACAGGTATTAGAACAACTAAAAAATGAGACAAGAACGATTATTTTGTACGAAGCACCGCATCATCTGATAAAGACGTTAGAGGAATTACAGGCGGCACTTGGTAATCGAAAAATTGCGGTATGCCGTGAACTGACAAAACGTTATGAGGAGAAAATACTTTCTACGATTTCAGATATGCTGGATTATTATAAAGAGAATGAGCCGCGTGGTGAATATGTGTTAGTTCTGGAAGGCAAGTCTTTTGCGGAGCTGGCAGAGGAAGAGAAGAAATCCTGGGAAGCAATGACATTAGAAGAGCATATGGCTGTTTATGAAGGTCAGGGAATTGACAGGAAGGAAGCGATGAAGTTGGTTGCAAAAGACCGTGGTATTAGTAAACGGGACGTATATCAGGCGTTATTGTAATAATATGCAAGGCGGAAATCTGTGGCAGAAGTATAAGCAGATATCCGGCAAGAGAAGGAAGTGGAGACATGAAGAGGAAATATAATGCTCGGAAATTTTTGACAGGTGGTATGCTGACTACGGTGTGCATGTTTTTTCTGATGGGATGTGATTTCAACAATTCGAATAATACGATTGTGGATAATGTAACGGAAAATATGGAAACCGGGGATAACATTTCTGATACAGAGACTGCTGATACCGGCGTAGAAATTATTGGGACGGAGATGGTCGAATCTACGGAGCCGGTTTATAGCGGACCGGAAATCTCTATTATTATGGTTGGAGATATGTTGATGCATACTCCGGTGGAAGAGAGCGCAAAGCAGGAAGATGGTACCTATAGTTATGATGCGATTTTTGCAAATACAGTGAGTGAGATTCAGGCAGCAGACCTTGCGATTGTGAACGAAGAGGTTATCATAGCGGGGGAAAAGTTTGACGTTTCCGGTTATCCGGCTTTTAATGCACCGTTTGAGCTGGGGCATGATTTAATAGAAGCGGGTTTTGATGTGATTTGTCATGGAACGAATCATGCATTGGATCAGGGCAAAAAAGGTTTAAAGAGTTGCCTTGCATTTTGGGAAGAGAATTACCCGGATGTGCCGATACTTGGTATTCACGGAAGTCAAGAAGACCAGAATGAGATTTATGTGTATGAGCAGGACGGTGTAAAAATCGCTGTATTGAATTTTACATATGGAACAAATGGAATTGCACTGCCGTCTGACATGCCGTATGCAGTAGATTTGCTGGAGGAAGATAAGGTCGTGGAGGCTATTACCAAAGCAGAGGAGCTGGCTGATTTTACGGTAGTCTGTCCGCACTGGGGCAATGAATACGAGCTAGGTGTTGTAAGTTCACAGAAGAAGTGGGCGAAGATTTTTCTGGAAAACGGTGTAGATTTGGTAATCGGAACACATCCGCATGTAATCGAGCCTGTTGAGATGCTCACCGATGAGGAAACCGGACATAACATGCTGGTGTATTATTCGATTGGTAATTTCTGTAACTGGACATCAAGTAACGGAGATGGGATTGCGAACCGTATGGTAGGAGGTATGGCTGAGATTACAATCGGTGTAGATGATTTGGGTGAGCCATTTATAATGGAATACGGAGTAGAACCGGTGGTATGTCATTTAGAGGAAGGAATCAATGGGGTGACGGTTTATTTTCTGGATGACTACACGGAGGAACTGGCGGCAAAGAACGAGATTATAAAGCAGGATGCAAATTTTTCTTACGATTATTGTGTAGCGTTATGCGATAAGGTGTGGGGAGATTTGTGGAGAGAATAAATTATGTAGGGGGTATCTATGAACACTTATACAAAAAAAGAACGTAACATGTACTTAATCGGTCTGATGGGACAGAATATTATTTACAACATTATTGCTACCGGTATGACATTTTATTTCCAGAGTGTCATCTTTATACCGGCGATTGCCATTAGTATTATCATGGGGGTGGCGCGTATCTGGGATGCGATTAATGACCCGATGATGGGAACGATTGTAGACCGGACCAGAACAAAATGGGGAAAATGCCGACCATATCTGTTTTTTGTGCCGGCAGTTGTTATGGTGACAACATTTTTGACATTTGTAAATAAGCAGTATTCTACTGCAAATGACAGTACAACAAATGCGATTATCATTGGCTGGGCAGCCGTTTCTTACATACTTTGGGGTATGACATATACAGCGGGAGATATTCCAATCTGGGGTATTACTTCGCTTATGACAGACAGTGAGAAAGATAGGGCGAGTATTCTGAGTTTGGCACGTATTGTAGCAGGTATCGCAGGTGCGTTAATTCTCTTGACGATTGTACCAATCTCACAGTCAGTAGGTGCATCTTTTACGGCAAACGGTATGAGTCAGAAAGACGGTCTTCAGTGGGGCTTTATTGCAGTTTGTGGTGTGCTTACCCTGATAGGTTCGGTAATGTTTCAGTGTGCGGCATATGCAAAAGAACGTGTGGTACAGCCTTCTGATGAACATAAGGGATTTATTGATAATGTGAAAATCATGTGGGCATGTAAACCGTTCCGCAGGATTTTAATTTCAGGCGTCTTAAAAGCTCCGATTCAGTTGCTTCTTGCAGTAGCAATGACATTGATGTCCTATTATTACGGTGACAATGGCGGCGGTGGCCAGAGTTACATGCTTTATATGGCAATTCTTGGCGGGGCAATGTACGGAAGTCAGTTTATCGCCATGGGATTTGTGCCGAAGCTTTGTGAAAAGTTTGAAAAAAGAACGGTATACAATGCAAGTACAGCGATTGGTGTCATACCGTTTACTGCATTGTTTGTAATTTATTTACTGGATGGAACGAGGCTGTATGAAACACACTGGCTGATTGTTGCGGCGATTTTATTTGCGTTCGCAGGGGCAGGAATTGGTGCATCTACCGTTATGCAGTCCATTCTGATTGCAGATTGTGTAGACTTTGACGAGCACCGTACCGGTTATCGTCCGGATGGAATCTTTTTCTCAGGACAGAGTTTTATTACCAAATTAGGTTCCGGTATTTCTTCCTTCATTCAGGGAATTGTATTTGCAGTTGTTGGGTTTAGCGGAGACGCAGTTGCAGCATGTAATGAGGTGCTGGCAAATTCACCGGCAGATGATTTTCTTTTTGCGACTGCACCGGAATTTGAAGCGTATAGATTTGGTATGTTTTTCCTGATTTCCGTTCCGACAGCAATATCTTGTATCGTGTCTGTGCTTCCGATGTTGAAATACGAGATTACAAATCAGAAGCATAAGGAAATTATGGGGGATTTGAGCAAGAGAAGAAATGGATGAAAACAAATAAAGAGACGAAAAAAGCAATGAGAAATGCTTATTCGTCTCTTTGTTTTTTATAGAAATAACACAGTGAAAGGTCCGTTCTATCGTTTGATATCGTAATTCATATCCATTAAATTACGGATGCTCTTAACATCATCTGTAATATTAGCATCGCCACGGATAGTGTGTTTAATGGCACTGCTTGCAACGGCAAAGTTTACAATATCCATTGGTTTATAATCGTGCATCATAGCATAAATTAAACCACTGGCAAAGGCATCTCCGCCACCGACACGATCCAAAATATTAAAGTGGAACAGTTTGCTTTCGAAGGTATGATTTTCATACCACAAGAAGGCTTTTAAACTGTTTTCGCTACCACTGTGAGCGTAGCGCACATGACGGGCAATGCATTTAATATTTGGATAGCGTTCTACGAATTTCTGGAAAATATCGTCCTGTTCTTCATAACTTGGCTGAAGCGGGATGTCGTCTTTCCAGTCGCCCTTGCTATGATTATTATCATCTTTCCAAAGGTGATAAGGTTCAATTCCTAAAAGTACATCTACATATGGTAAACATTCGGTACAGAAATCTCTTGCTTCTTCCCAAGTCCAAAGTTTGCTTCGGAAATTACCATCAAAGCTGACGGTAATCCCTTTTTCTTTTGCAACTTTCAAACAGTCTAAAATAAGTTTTTTACAACCCTCGGATAATGCCGGGGTGATGCCGCTTAAATGAAGCCATGTATAACCATCTAATAATTTGTCCAAATCTACGGTGCTGAAATCAAATTCAGTAATGGCACTGTGTTTTCTGTCATAAATAACTTTACTTGCACGGATTCCGTAACCGGTCTCTAAGTAATAACTTCCGAGGCGATGTGTAGGTGTCTGTTCCGGTGTAGTTAATATAACAGGAGTACAGTGTACATCATTGCTACGAAGCATACGGACAGCACTTTTTCCCAAACTGTTATCCGGTACAACGGTGAAAAATGTACTGTCAACACCGAGGTTAGCTAATGCAAGAGCAATATTAGCTTCACTTCCGCCATAACTTGCTTCAAAACTGTTCGTCATACGGATTTTTTCGTAGTTTGGTGGTGTCAGACGAAGCATGATTTCACCAATCGTAATAAATTTATGTTCACTTTCATTGTTTATAAGCAATGGATTTGCGTGTTCCATAAAAACCTCCTTTGTGTGATGTGTCATCACTCATTCTATAGTGCTATTTTATGCTATTCGTGATAGTATTTCAAGAAGAAATGAACCAAAACAAATATTATGACAATGTATAAATGAAGGGCAGAAATCCTTTTAAATGACGCGCGTTAAATCTTTACAAGGAGAGTTATGGTTACAGCAAATGACAAGGCTTGAGTTAGAAGAATGCATCAATACGTATGAAAAAGAAATATACTCCTTTTGCAGCGTATATTCCGAAGTAACTGTTTATATATAGCGGTAAATCACTTGCTGAGTTGCTGTGCGAGAAAGTGATGCGCGATGCAAAAGATCTTATGATATCCACAGGTAACATCTCATATTCAGTAAAATTTATAGTAAGATAATTTAGAGAAAATGTCATCGGAAACTTGCGGAGAGTAGGCGGTGGCGTATGTATGAATGGAAATGGGAGAAGAGTACAATCATCACTCGATAATTGACTTTTATAAATAGGAGGTATATAATAATATATCGGTTAGTGCGGACTGACTGGTGTAAAAGGAATTTGGATTTTCTACGAGATAATGGGTGGAACATACTGAATATGTGGATGAACAAGATGTAAGCGAAACTAGTGAGAGGAGAATTGACGATGAAGATTTCTATGATGTGATTTTTGTGGTCGTGCGCTACACGCAGATTGAATCAGTACTCGATACACTGCGTTCAAGCTGTACGAAGAACATTGTTTTCGTAGGCAACAATGTGCGTGCGTCTGAAATCGCCGCACTTCTGCCGGATAAAAATGTGTTGTTCGCATTTTCTCTTTCGGCGGGGCATCGGGAGGCTGACCGGGTGGTGTCTATGGATTTGAAGAAAATAACCATCGGACAGCTCCGCAATACCTCCTCCAATGAAGCATTGATAGATGAGATTTTTGCAGGAACCAAGATTAAGGTGGTCTACGAGCCAAACATGGGGGATTATCTCCTCTGCCACGCAGCATTTGTGCTTCCGGTGGCATTCGCCTGCTACAAGACCTGCGGTGATCTGAGAAATCTGAAGGGCAACATCGCTTACTTAAATCGGCTGATTGATGCCAACCTCGAGGGTTATCGTGCCATTCAAAACGCCGGACATGAAATTCTGCCGAAAGCGGACAAAGATTTTGAGAGTGCCGCTTATCACAAGACCTGTCTGCGCTTTTTTAAACTTATGTGTGCCACAAGCCTTGGTAAAATTTGCGTCTCCGACCATGCCATGAACGCAGTGGATGAGATGAATGCGCTGAACCGTGATATTAAGCGGTTTTTCGAGTATACCGGTGCGGTATATCCCACATGGCAAGCACTGGAGCAGGAGTGTGGACGGTATTTAGGGAGGGAATAAACAATGACTATAAAAATCGCAACTGCATTACTGTTTTATCTTCTCTATTGGTTTTGTTGTTTTCTCTGCACAGGCACGGACAAGAGAAATCTATATTATCCATACTGCTTGGAAACCGTTTGCTCTTTACCGTAGTGTTCTCTGCGTTGTGGTTAGTGCTGAAAAATCCCCTCGGATTAAACAATTTCGGAACAACATTTTTGTTTTTCCTTGCTTTAGGCGAAGGGCTTGGTGTGTTCGATTTCGTAATTATCGACTTGCTTTGGTGGCGCAACACCAAACGGATTCGCTTTTCGTTCCTGCCGGAGAAAGCAGATTACCAAAATCCCAGCAAACACATCGGCTCATTTCTTCGGGGAGTTCCGCTGTTTGCGGTGGTTGCGCTACTCAGTGCCGTAATCGTTATCGTAGACGGATAATGGCTTGATGTTTCAGTTAATTCTTTGGTTTTAAGGCTGAGTACTTAGCGAAAATTGTTTACATATTCCCTCGCATCTGTCTCTGACAAATGAAAGGATTTTACCAGATTGGCAAGGATTTCGGATTCCGTCAACCCTAATTCTTGACACATTTGTATTGCACCTTCGATTTTACCATCTTCATAAGAAATTTCTTTTTCATACTCAATATGAGCCTGCTCATTATATTCTGTGAGTAACATAGAACGTACCTCCGCACGATTATTACGTAAAATCTGCTCAAGAATGCCATCATTTATGCATTGGTCTGTTGCTTTATCGATAGCATCTTCTGCCGATAAGCCTTTTCTTTTAAATTCTCTGACCATTGCAACATATTGTGAATATTCTTTGAGTTTTTGACATTTCTCCATTACTTTTTTATTATAACCTAAATTGATGTTTAAAACAATTGCCTTACACTCCAGTGCTGCCTGTTCTTTTCTGCTCCACTCCGGAAATGCATCACTTAATTTCAACTCCATACGTTCCGGTTCGTCCCGCGTTCCATTATAAAATACAACAAACTGCGGATATGGCAATTTTATCTGTTTGCTGCCGTACAGTCTTTTATCATTATCAACAATTTTTTGATAAATCCTTGCAAAATACAGCATACCACGCAGTGGCAGGTTTGGACTGAAAGTACTCTGGTGTTCGTACAGATTCAGTACATCATAGATTAAAAACGAAATATCGTTTTTCATTCCCATATACACGACATCATCTAATGTATTGACTTCTATGTCGTCCGGATTGTCGTAATTTGTTCCATTAATCGCATTATACAATTGTAACAAATCTTTCTTGTCAGCAAATACTAGCTTAAAGAGTCTGTCCTTGTACTGTCGGTTGACGGTTTCTGTTTGGATTACCCGTTCATTCATTTGTCTACACATAGGCAAACTTCCTCCTTGGATATAAAATTGTAAAAAAAGAATTTTCCGGCGAACGCCAGACAGCTGCAATGAGCAGCGTAGATGCGTAATAGTGATACAGTTAATAATAGTATCTGCTTATTGTTTAAAATAAGTTTACGCAAATGAAGTACACTTAAAAATTACATAAGATGTACAAAATGATATACTCTTAATATACGATTGAAAAAGGGAGAGTGCAAGAAGAATTTTCTTAAACTAATCAAAAAGGACAAAACGGATTAAAAATTCCTTGCAACAAATTCCAATATTTTACAGACTTATATATTAGATATTAGGTAATACAAAATTACATTATCTGCTAATTGTTAAACCGGATTCGGCTGTGAATAGTAGCGTGAAATGAGGAATGTTATGGAAATTAATGTGACAGAAGTAAAAAAAGCAAAACAGGGTGATACCGCAGCATTTGCCGGATTGTACCAGCAGGTCTATACAGATATGTATAGGTTTGCTTTGTATACCTTAAAAAATAAAAGTGATGCAGAAGACGCGGTTAGCGAAACGGTTGCGGATGCATTTGCCACCATTGGGAAGCTGCGCAGGGCAGAGGCATTTAAGGGATGGATTTTCCGTATTTTATATTATAAGTGTAAAGATAAATTGCGGGAATATACACGGAAGGATACAGAATTGCCGGAAGATTACCGGGAAGTACCGGCGGAAGAAAAAATAGAAGAGAATGCCGTAGTGCGTGCAATGTTTTATGAGTTGAAAGAGGAAGAGCGGTTAATTATCAGCATGCACCTTTTTGCCGGATATACGAGTAAAGAAATTGCCCGCCTGTTGGGGTTGAATGAAAATACCGTTCGTTCCAAGGAGAGCAGGGCGTTAAAACGGCTGGCACGGCAGATGGAATAGAATAGTAAAGAAAGGATGATTAGGCGATATGACAGAGCAGGATATGTTAAATAAAATAAAAGAGTCGGCAGAAATGTTGGAAATACCGGAAAGTTTACAGCCGAAACAGATGGAACAAAAAATAAAGCAGGGAAAACAACCGGTAAAATTCAGATGGCAGGCAATGCATTTAGTGGCGGCAGCAGTTCTGTTAGTAATTTTGCTGGGTGCAACACCATTTCTTATGTCGGAGAAGGATACGGGAAACGGAAGTCTTACGATTGGAGGAGAAGGAACGAATGAAAAACCGGATACAGAAAATCGTTTGGAATCAGTTGAAACAGAGGTGAATCTGCCTATAAAAAAACAGGATGCGGGAGAACTCTATGTTGTGGCAAAAAGTGAACAGGAAGTTTATGATTTTCTAAAAGAAAATACCGTCTTAAAAAGGGATTATTATAATGGTGTATATGATGCTGTGGTAGAAGATACAGCAGCAGATTTGTCGGAAGGTGCTATGGCAGAGAATGCGACATTGCAGAGTAAATATTTTGATGTGGAACATTCTGAAACCAATCTTCAAATGGCGGGTGTCGATGAAAGTGATATTGTAAAGACAAATGGTTCTCATATTTTTATTGTAAAAAACGGTGTCGTAGAGATTATAAAGATTGATAATGGTAAAATGACAAATGTCGGAAACATTACGCCGGAGACGGAATCTTTTTCGGATAACGTACTGGAAATGTATGTCGATGATGACAGACTGGTGCTTATTGTACAACAGATAGCAGAAGGAATGACCAAGACGAGTATGAAGGGGCAGAGCGGAGGGCTTTTGCCATTAGAAGGAAAAGAAATCTGTTATGATGACGTATACCGCATGGATGTGGAATGTAGTACAATACTGTATACTTATGATATTTCAAATCCGTCAGCAGCAAAGCAGATTGGAAAAATAGAGCAGGATGGTTTTTATAAAACATCAAGAAAAGTGGGAAGTATCATTTATTTATTTACGACGGAATCGGTTGCATTACAGCCGGAAATGGTGAGCGAAGAAAATACTAATCCGGAAGAGGTTCTACCGAAAATAAACGGAGAAACGATTTCCTATGATTGCATTTATCTGCCAAAGCAGGGGCAGCAAAGTATGGTGATTTCGTCTGTTTCACTGGATAAACCGAATACAGTTGTGGATAACACTTTGATTTTTAACGATTTTGTGGAAATCTACGTGAGCAGTGAAGCGATGTACTTGTACAGTGCCGAATATATGGCGGATTCGGTGTATACACAGATTGCGAAATTCGGTCTGAAGAAAGGTGTGATTTCGGCAGTGGAAGCTACGACAGTGCCGGGAAGTGTGAGAGATGCATTTGCGATAAATGAATATCAGGGAAATCTCCGTATACTGACGACCAGATGGGACAATGTGGCGCAGGAAAATGTCAATCAGCTTTATATCATGGATGAGAATCTTAAGGCAGCAGGTAAGATTGAGAATATTGCAGCAGGAGAAACGATTTATGCGGCACGCTATCTCGGAGAGGTGGCATATTTTATCACATACCGGAACGTTGACCCACTTTTTGCGGTGGATTTGTCTGATATCAGTAATCCGCAGATTTTGGGTGAGCTAAAAGTTACAGGTTATTCCGAATACCTGCACATGTGGGAAGATGGAACGCTTTTGGGAATCGGTTATGAAACAGATGAAAAAACAGGCAAACAAGAAGGAATCAAACTGGTAATGTTTGATATCTCAAATCCGGCAGAACTTTCTGTCATAGACAGTGTGGTAATCAAAGATGCAGATTCTAGTCCGGCACTTTATAACTATAAAAGTGTGCTTGCAGATGCAGATAAAAATATGATTGCTTTTGCAACCGTAGATTATAGTTCAAATGAAGTAAGTTATCAGGTGTATTCTTTTATAAATGGCACATTTAAGAGAAATCTTACGATTGAGAAAAAGGATATTGAACAGCTGGAAAGATATCGGGGGCTTTGGGCAGGTAATTATTTTTATGTAGTAAATCCGGAAGAAATACAAAGCTTTGATTATACAAATGAGTATCAGACAGTGCAGAAGCTGACACTTTAGCAAAACGGATTGCACAAAACACTTACTTTTTGTGACTTTGGAAGAGAAATTATTATTCTCGGATATCGGAACAAAAAATGAGGGTTTTGTGCAATTTATTAATAAGAAGGCATGAATGTAAATAAATATTTTTCGATAATATCAAACGGAGCAGCTCCAATGTCGAGAATTGCCTGATGGAAGGCGATTTCGCTAAAATCATCACCGTATTTTTCCGCTGCCGATTCTTTTAAATCCAGAAATCCCAGATAACCTACATAGTATTGTAGATAATTACCCGGTTCACCGACAATATATTCATAGATTTCCTCGATGGTTTCGGTATCGTCAATACCATAACCATTCCAAAAGTTTATGGTATCTTCTACGGTCCAGCCGTCATAGTGAATGCCTAAATCGGTAGAAGCGTAAAGGCTTAACATGGCAGATTGGTTTTTCTGCATGACAAAAGCAACGGACGGATCGATATCAGCATAGCTGTAAGAAATCATTTCGACATAGGTTGCCCATCCTTCTGTGTAACCACCGCAGTTTATAAGTGCTCTGGCGGGACTTTGCCCGGACTCATAAGACATAACAGTCTGATAGAGATGTCCGGGAAATCCTTCATGTGCTAATGTTGTAAAATAATCAATGCTGGTTGTGTCATAGCCGGCATTAATGTGGATGGAATTTCTGGAATAATCGTCAATCGGAGCTGTAATGTAATAAGCAGGCGCAACGTAATCGGCGATGCATGTGTCAATAAGGTCTACCGTGTAGGTCGTGTCTGGTGCGGTAGGAAAAGCGGAAAGCATATCCTGTTGTAATTCGGTTAAAGTATCAGCAGGAGATTTTGCTGCTAATACGGCAGAGTCATATTTGTTCCAAAAATCATCATCAGCATAAACGATTTCTGCAGCAACAGAAAGATCTGTTTCGCGTTGTGCAGAGATGGCCCTTTGTATATCGGCAATATCATCGGAGAAGCCGGAGTAATAACGGACGAGATACTCATAATATTTTTTGCCGTCCGGCAGATAGCAGAGCCCCTGCTCGTTTTTGCCGCTGCCAAGCAGAGCCGACATTTCAGAGGCGAGATAGTCATATGCTTTTACAAGTTCAATGGTAACGAGTTGTTTGTTCCGGTAGATATAGGCTTCACGTTCTTCTTCTGATAAGCCAGGAAAATCGTTGATGCGTGAATTGAATGTTTGAATCAAAAAATGATTTTCGGCATCAGCAACGAAATCGTGACACTGGTCAATTATGGAACGGCACGAATAATCCGGCATAAAAAGACCGGCATCTGCTTTTTGCTTCTCAAACGCAACAATTTGAGCGAAGTAATCGTCTACTTGTGATAATAGCTGTAAATAGTTGTCAATATCTGTCCGGTCGTAAAAAGCATATTCTTCAAAAAGTATCGGTAACTGTGCATGCACTCCGCCGGAAGGGGTAAGTGGTTCGTCATAAAGACGGAAGTCTGCCATGTCCAGCATCAATTCATAATAATCTATCAGCAAGTCGTAGGTGAGTTGCTGCTTTGGGGATAAATTCTTTTTGTGAAACTGTTTTAAGGTATTCAGATAGTTTTCCGTGCGTGCATTGCTGTCGGCGGATGCTTCGCAAGAGATATCGCCCAGCGTTACTTCATAGTCGGCAATACCGGCTTCCCGTGGATGTGCCAGTGTAAAATGCAGATTAATCGTATTTTCGGAAATTTCCTGTAAAAACATTTTCTCTAAGAATTTATCAAATGCTTCCGGTGAAGAATCAAAGTCTCCGTTGCCGGAAAAATTGCAGCTTCCGGTAAAAAGAAGTGTGGTTAGAGCTAAAATAATAGCTGTGGATAAGATTCTTTTTTTCATAAAATATAAAACCTCATTATTTTTTGCATATCTATCGGCACTAGTATAATGTCTGATGACATTATACTATATGTAAGAATAGCTTGGCATATGATTAGGGGATGAAGTATATGGGAGTGCATGATGTTACATTATGATAATACTGTTTGGGTATGGGCAGAAAAAAATAATATTCATACCCAAAAAAACGAGATTTTTGGGTATCAGTTTTACATTTAATCGGTAGTACCCAAAAAGCAGTCATTTTTTAGTAATTTCGGAAGAAAAATAGAAAAAATTGGGTATTTACATATATGAAATGCTACCCATACCCAAATGTGAACAATAGAAGGTATTTTAAAACAATACATATCCATAATTCACCGGACATAGAATGTAGCAATAACGATTCTTGAACTTTTGCAGTAGAAGAATCATAGCAGTTTAGTCTCCCGGACTCACTGTAATAGGTATTAGAATGGCTGGGCTGAATTGTTACGAAGAATCCGATAAGAAAATGCGGAATGGAGATAAGTATGAATTACCTTTGGTCAGGTATGATTTTAATTGGTGTGGTATATGCGGCATTTACGGGGAGGCTACCTGATGTGACAACTGCAGCACTGGATTCTGCGAAAGAAGCAGTGACACTGTGCATTACGATGCTGGGTGTTATGTCTTTTTGGATGGGATTAATGAATATCGCAGAGAAAGCAGGGCTGATAGCGGCATTAACACAGAAATTGAGACCGGCACTGCACTTTTTGTTTCCGAATATTCCCAAAGACCATATTGTAAATGAGTATCTTTCTATGAATATTATCGCAAATGTCTTTGGACTGGGATGGGCAGCAACACCTGCCGGACTGAAGGCTATCGCTGAATTGCAGAAAATAAACGAAGAAAACTGCTATCGTTATGGGGAAAATAAGTATCGCAGAACAGATATTGCGACAAAAGAAATGTGTGATTTTCTGATTATTAATATTTCTTCCCTGCAATTAGTGCCGATTAATATCATTGCTTACCGGGCGCAGTATGGAAGTGCCGTGCCAACAGAGATTATGGGACCTGCAATTGCTGCGACAACAGTAGGTACACTGGTGGCTGTTGTTTTCTGTAAAATTGTGCCGGATTACGGAAAGATAAAGGAACGCTCATAGAGGTGCTCGGGTGAAGGTAGTTCAGATAAAAGCAGTTCAGATAAAGATAAAAATTCGGATAAGATATCTCAGGACAGGAGAAGAAAAGTGCGTTTTTTATTATTTTTGTCAGAAACAACGATTCCCATCTTAATCTTTTGGATTGTAGCTTATGGACTTTTGGTGCATCGTCCGGTTTATGAAGATTTTATTGCGGGTGCTAAAGATGGATTTAAAACAGTGTTTGGCATTATGCCAACTTTAATCGGTCTGATGGTGGCGGTAGGTGTACTACGGGCATCCGGATTTTTGGATTTGGTGTCAGAATTGCTTGCGGTATTGATACCGGAGTGGATTTTTCCTACGGAACTACTTCCGTTGTCGTTAGTAAAAATGTTTTCATCTTCGGCATCAACCGGACTTTTGCTCGATATTTTCAAGGAATACGGTGTCGATTCTCTGCTTGCAAAAACGGCAGCGGTTATGATGAGCAGCACGGAAACAATTTTCTATACATTGTCGGTTTATTATATGTCTGTTCATATCAAAAAAAGTCGCTACACGGTGGCAGGGGCTTTGGTTGCTACGATAGCAGGACTTTTTGCAAGTATTTATTTTTGTAACATCTTATGAGTAGAACAGTTTGGAATAATTACAAAAAATCTGCATATACTATATTATAAAAATAAATAACGCGGGGTGGAGCAGTCTGGAAGCTCGCCGGGCTCATAACCCGAAGGCCGCAGGTTCAAATCCTGCCCCCGCAATTCTTACAGACGAAGATTCACCGTTCTTCTTTTCGCATTGCAAGGTATTCGTTCAGTGCCGCTACAGCCTGTCCGCCCATCGGTATAATTGCAATCATATTAAAAATTGTCATTAATCCAATTCCAATATCTCCCAAATCCCAGACAAAAGTATAAGTTGCCAGTCCTCCGACAAACAGCATGACTAATGCCAGTATTTTGTAGAGATTCTGTGATACCCAGTTATCTCCGAACAGATAAGCTACATTTGAACGGGCATAGTAAAGAATTCCGATAAACGTAGAAAAACTGAAAAGCCATAAAGCAATTGCAGTAAATACGACACCGGCATACCCAAAATGATGCTGCATGGCCGTCTGTAAAAGAGCCATGCCGGAAAGTCCTTCCAGTAATTCGGCAGGGGCAAGAAGCATAATCATTGCAGTACAACTGCAAATTATGATGGTATCAATGAAGACACCGAATGCCTGAAACAATCCTGCCTTGGCAGGGTGAGCTACATTTGCAGCGGCCGCAACACATGGCGCAGAACCGGAACCGGCTTCATTTGAGAATAAGCCACGTTTTACACCGTTCATAAGTGCGGCACCAAAGCCACCGGCTGCTATCTGGCGAAATCCGAAGGCTTCTTCAAAAATACGTGAAAATACTTCTGGCAGTAAACCGAAATTTTTGATAATTACAAATACTGAAATTACAAAATAAAATGCAGCCATAATAGGGACAAGCACGTCCAAGACCTTTACCGATGCATTTTTCTTTAAGACAACAATTGCGGCAAGTACAACCAGAATTACCGTAGATGCAATCGGTGGAATCTCAAATGCATTATAAAATGCAGAGGAGACCGAATTGCTGATTACCTGACTTACGCCACACCAGCAGAGGAGACCGGAAATGGCAAATAAAACGGCAATTATACTGTAACGTTTCGCTTTGTTTTTGGTAAAAAGGTGATGGATATAGTATGCTGGACCTCCGCGGAAACCTCCGTATAATGGGTCTTCTTCTTTATGAAGCTGGGCTAAAGTTGCTTCTACATATGCAGTGGAAGAACCAATTAGGGCAGTCACCCACATCCAAAAGACTGCTCCGGCACCGCCCGCAGAGATTGCGGCAACGACACCGACCATATTGCCCATACCTACACGGGTTGCAGTAGATACGATGAGTGCCTGCAAACCGGAAATGGCATCTGTTTTCCCGTGGGTTTGCTTTTCAATCGAAATGCGCAGCATTTCAGGAAAACACCGAATCGGAAGGAACTTTGTACGTATTGTAAAATAGATACCCGCAGGAATTAAAATCATAACCAGCAGGGAAAGTCCGATGGAGGAACCATCCGGCAAGGGTATCGTAATTAAATCGCCCCATAATAAATTGTACAAAAATGTAATAAAATTCATCGAAATAATCCTTTATCAATAATTTTTATGTTTCCGCAGATAAAAAGCGGAGCAGATATTAAGTATACTATATAAAAGTTTATTTGTCTAATGGTTTGACGCGTTAAAGCGGAAAAGATGCAACGGTTCTGCTTATAAACAGCCAACCGGTCTGATTTATGGAAAAAGATTGTGTGGGAAGCATTTTTTCGATATAATGTAGCTGTTAGAGTGCGTGACAGAAAGGATAGAAATGATGTTTGAGACAATTTATTATAAAGTAGCAAGTATCGATGGAGACTATGCAAATCTGCAAAAAGAAGATGAGCCGGATGGTGAATTAAAATTAGTAGCGCGGGCATTACTTCCGGCAGAAATTATGGAAGGCAGCCGGCTGAAATATGAAATGATGCAGTATGAGATAATATAGAAATATGGAGAATAGTGTGAATATGAATCAGTTTAATTATGAAGTGGGCGATATTGTCCGCTTGAAAAAAGGACATCCATGTGGAAGCAGTGAATGGGAAATTCTGCGTGTGGGAGCAGATTTTCGTCTGAAGTGTTTAGGCTGTGGTCATCAGATTATGATAGCCCGCAAATTAGTTGAAAAAAATACAAAAGAAATTCGAAAAAAGGCTTGAAAAGCTTAGAAAATCATGTTATAGTACCAAATTGTGATATATTATAATTTATCCTTGCTCACATCGTAGTTTGATATGGGCCAGAGACCAAAAGGAGGAAAATTCGCATGAATAAGTATGAATTAGCACTCGTTGTAAGTGCAAAGATTGAAGATGATGCGAGAACAGCTACAGTAGAAAAAGCAAAAGAGTACATTACTCGTGCCGGCGGTACTGTAACAGAAGTAGAGGAGACAGGTAAGAAGAAATTAGCTTACGAAATCCAGAAAATGAGCGAAGGCTACTACTACTTCATCCAGTTCGAAGCAGCTGCAACAACACCAGCAGCAGTTGAACAGGACGTTCGTATCATGGACAACGTACTTCGTTTCTTAGTAGTTAAGAAAGAAGCTTAATTAGTTGTTCTTTGAACTGACAACGGTTCGATAGAAGAGAGGAAATCGTATATGAATAAAGTTATTCTTATGGGACGATTGACAAGAGACCCTGAAGTACGTTACTCACAGGGTGAGCAGGCAACAGCAATCGCAAGATATACTATCGCAGTAGACCGCAGAGGAAGAAGAGACGGAGACCAGCAGACAGCTGATTTTATCGGATGCGTAGCATTTGGTCGTCTTGGTGAATTTGCAGAGAAGTATCTCCGTAAAGGAACAAAAATCGCAATTGTAGGTCGTATTCAGACGGGAAGCTATACAAAAGCGGATGGTCAGAAAGTATATACAACAGATGTTGTTGTAGAAGAATGTGAATTCGCAGAGAGCAAAGGCTCTAACGAGAACAGCGGTTTCACACCAGTTGACAGACCGGCACCGAATAGTGCGGCCGGCGATGGCTTCATGAATATTCCGGATGGAATTGATGAAGAGTTACCATTTAACTAAACCAATAGGAGGTAATAATCATGGCTTTCAATAAAGCAGCAGATAAAGATGGCGCTCCAATGAAGAGACGTCCAATGCATAGAAGAAAAAAAGTTTGTGTATTCT
>CAYMTX010000006.1:0-38123 GCA_964393475.1 uncultured Roseburia sp.
AGAAAGCAGTAGCAGCAGGTTACTGGAACCTCTTCTCATTCAACCCTGCATTAAAGGCAGAAGGTAAGAATCCATTCACACTGACATCTAAACCGGGTGATGGAACATATCAGGAATTCCTGAATAACGAAACACGTTATACAAGATTAACACGTTCTTTCCCTGAAAGAGCTGAAAAACTCTTCAAAGCTTCTGAAGAAGCAGCAAAAGAGCGTTACGAACATCTGTTAAGATTAGTAGAGTTATACAAATAATCTCATACGATAATGATAGAGAGCACAGCGTATTATGCGCTGTGCTCTCTGTTTTATAATTTGAAATTTAATTTTAATTGAAATTCATTTACTCACGTTTTCGATATTGCTGAGGTGATATTTGGCAGGCCTTTTGGAATGCCTGTGAGAAATAACTGCTGGAAGAAAAACCGGTAGAAGCGGCTATTTCTTCGATGCTGTAATTTGTAGTTTTCAATAAGTCCTTTGCAACGGAAATACGTATTTCAGTCAGATATTCCATCGGTGCCTTGCCGTATAATTCTTTAAATTTATGACTTAGATAGTATTTTGTCAGGTTGCAGACTGAGGAAAGACTGTCAAGAGTAATCTTTTCGGAGTAATTCGTTTCGATATAGTGCTTCACATTATAACACTCGCGGCTGCTGCGTTGTGTATCGACTAATTCATAAGATACATGTTCGCGTCTGCATATTAAAAGGATGAGAATGGCGAGTTGATGCTGGCATATTTCTGCATAGCCTTCCCACTTGTGATTCATTTCGTGCAATATATTTTCGAAACACTGGCGGATGGATGGTGAATCGGGGGAAGCGTGAAGAATATTGTATTCGACTGACTGACCGGTATGAATTTTTAAACCTTCTACTCCGATGACATAATAATCCAAAGGGTCAGTCGGGTCTGAAACTTCGGTGTGCTGTACTTGTGCGCCGATGAGTATCAGTGTATTAGGGTGGATTGGAATGGATTCGTTTTCGATTCGCATATGTCCGTTACCGCTTTTTACAAAAAATATTTCCGTAAAGTAATGGCTATGTGGCTGACTAATCCAGTCATTACCGTATTTTGCCGAGCTGATATATAAAAGACGAGAAGAAAATTCGGGTAAAGTATGTTTTTCCAGGTTGTATTTCTGATTGCTCATGGTAAACTCCTTTGCAATTAAATATTACATGAGAAATGTTAAAATATTCTAAATTAGTATAGTGTAAAACAGAAATTTTGGCAAGTTTTTACAACTAAAAGCAATATTTCTAAAATTAATAGCAAGATGTGGGTAGAAAAGGGAGTTCGGATTAAGTATAATAACTAATACAAAGCGAGAAACAAGTTGTTTTCTCGTCAAAATAACGAAGTTTTGGGAGGTACAAAATGAAAAAGAGATTAGTAAGTTTCGTATTAAGTCTCGCAATGGTGACATCATTATTCGCCGGATGTGGCGGTAATACAAATGATGATGTTAACAAGGGAAATGTGGCTGATACTAGCCAGGCATCTGTGGACAATAAGACAGGTGAAGAAACAAAAACAATTACAGTTGCTGCATTTGAAGGTGGCTATGGTGCAGACCTTTGGAAAGAAGTAACAGCAGCGTACACAGAACAGACTGGTGTACAGGTTAACTTAACCATTGAAAAAGAGCTTGAAAGCGTAATCGGACCATCTATGCAGGGTGGCGAGTATCCGGACGTTGTACATTTGGCAACAGGTCGTGAAGCAGGTTTAACAGAGCAGTTTATTAAAGATAACTTAATTGCAGATATTACAGATGTATTATCTATGACAGTTCCGGGCGAATCTGCTAAGGTTTCTGACAAGATTGCAGGTGGTTTCACAGATACAGTTTTAACAAACCCATACGGTGATGGTAAGACATATCTTGCTCCAATGTTCTATTCTCCATGCGGATTATTCTACAATGCAGGTTTATTAGAAGAAAAAGGCTGGGAAGTTCCTACAACATGGGATGAAATGTGGGCATTAGGTGAAAAAGCGAAAGCAGAAAACATTTCTTTATTTACATACCCAACAGCAGGTTACTTTGATGCATTCCTTTATGCATTAATGTATACTGTAGGCGGCGCAGATTTCTTCAACGCAGCTACTAACTATGAAGAAGGTGTTTGGGATACAGCAGAAGGACAGCAGGTATTTGAAATTCTTGCTAAATTAGCTGAGTATACACATCCGTCTACACCAGCTCAGGCAAATAACGAAGACTTTAAACAGAACCAGCAGTTAGTATTAGATAACAAAGCAATCTTCATGCCAAATGGTACATGGATTGTTGGTGAAATGGCAGAAGCTCCAAGAGCAGATGGCTTCAAATGGGGTATGACAGCTCTTCCGGCAGTTGAAGAAGGCGGAGATGGATACAGCTTTACATGGTTCGAACAGGCATGGATTCCTTCAGGTGCAAAGAACGTTGATGAAGCAAAACAGTTTGTTGCATTCTTATACAGTGACAAAGCTTGTGAAATTTTTGCAAAACACAATGCAATTCAGCCGGTACTTGGTATTGCTGATAAGTTAGAAGGCGACAACGTAATGTTCTATTCTATCTATGATAATGGTGCAAAGGCTGCTATGGGTGGCTTCCAGGCATACAAATCAGTTGCAGGACTTGGAACAATTCAGGAAGTATTCTTTGACCCGATTAACTCTTTAGTTGCAGGTACAATGACAAAAGATGAGTGGATTGCAAATATTAAGGCAGCAACAGATACAATGAGAGAAAACATTATTAAATAATGATACTTGAATGGATGGCGGGCAGGCTTCTGTCCGCCATTTTTGAGTTCATAAGAGGGAAAGGAGAGTGACAATTCATGAAAAATAGCAGAGGAAGAAAGTTTTTCCTTTTTGCATGTCTGGCACCGGCAACGATTCTGTTCTTTATTTTTATGATAATGCCGACTATTAATGTTTTCCGTATGTCACTATTTGAAAGAGGAGCTTATTCTCCAACAGAGACTTTTGTAGGGCTTGCCAATTTTAAAGCGGCATTTTCTGACCCGAAATTTATTCGTTCCTGTCAGAATATGATATTGTTAATTGTAGTAGTAACGATTATTACCTTTGGATTTGCAATTATATTTGCATCCATACTGACCCGTGAAAAAGTTCGGGGTAAGAACTTTTTCCGTATTATTTTCTATATTCCAAACATTTTATCGGTAGTAGTTATTTCCGGTATCTTTTCAGCAATTTACAAACCGGAAAATGGTATGTTAAACAGTATCATCGGTTTGTTTAAACCGGAAGTTTTGACAGAGCCGATTTTATGGAAGGGCGAACGTCTGGTAATTGTAAGTATTATTATTGCGATGGTATGGCAGGCAATCGGTTATTATATGGTTATGTATATGGCATCGATTTCTGCGGTATCAGAAAGCTTGTATGAAAGTGCAGGACTTGATGGCGCAAACCGAATTCAACAGTTTTTCCAGATTACAATACCGCTTATCTGGACCAATATTCGTACTACATTAACCTTCTTTATTATTTCAACAATAAACATGGCATTCCTTTTTGTAACAGCACTGACATCCGGTGGTCCGAATGGAGCATCCGAAGTGGCACTCAGCTATATGTACAAACAGAAAGATGCAGGTCTTTATGGCTATAGTATGGCAGTTGGTGTAATTATTTTCGTATTCTCCTTTGCATTATCAGGTATCGTGAATAAGATTACAGAGCGTGAGCCATTAGAAATCTAGGAGGTGAAGTGATGAATAAAAAGAAAGCAGGCGGTGGTACAAAATTGTATAAAGTATTTATCTATTTTGTGCTAATCGCATTGGCAGTTAGTATTATAGTTCCGGTAGCCTGGGTTTTTATGGCTTCTGTAAAAGAGAACAGTGAATTTTATGGAAATCCGTGGGCACTCCCAAATGGATTCTACTGGCAAAACTTTGTAAATGCATGGAATAAGGCTCAGATGGGGGATTACATGCTGAATTCAGTTTTTGTAACAGCAATGGCATTGGTGATTTTGCTTGTTGTTGCATTGCCGGCAGCATATGTACTGGCAAGATTTCAGTTTAAAGGAAATAAAATTCTTAAAACTGCATTTATGGGCGGCTTATTTATTAATGTAAACTATATTGTTGTACCGATTTTCTTAATGTTAAGAGATGGAAACAACTGGACAATGCAGGTATTCGGCAAAGGAATTTTTTTGAATAATCTGGTAGTTTTAGCGATTGTATACGCAGCAACTGCATTGCCGTTTACGATATATTTGTTGTCAGGCTATTTTGTAACCCTTCCGCATGATTATGAGGAAGCTGCCTATATTGATGGGGCAGGATTTTTTAGAACAATGATAGAGGTTATTTTCCCAATGGCAAAGCCATCTATCATTACGGTAATTCTGTTTAATTTCCTTTCATTCTGGAATGAATATGTCATTTCTATGACACTGATGAACGGATTAAATGCGAAAAAAACATTGCCGGTAGGCTTGTTAAACCTTATGCTGGCACAGCAGGCATCAGCTGAATTTGGTATGATGTATGCTGGTTTGGTAATGGTTATGTTACCGACGTTAATACTTTATATTTGTGTACAGAAACAGTTGACCCAGGGTATGACAATGGGTGGCTTGAAAGGCTAAGGAGGTAATGACATGAAGTTTATAAATGAGAAACCTGTCTTGAGAGTTGTATCCATTTTGTTGTGTTTTGTTGCAGGAATGGTACTTGTGATTACCGGTTGGCAGAAGACTGGAGAACTTGGCGGACTGCTTCAGATGTTAGTCGGAGTCGCTGTTTTGCTGACAGCACTTGCAATTTATAATTATCCATATAGAAATAAATAGGGAAGAGGATGAAAGAAAAGCGTATGAGTGAATGTGTGACAAAGACGGGACGTGTAACAATTCCGACAAACTTAGATATTGTTCCTGAAACAATTGAAATTTTAAAACGCTGGGGTGCAGATGCAATCCGTGACTGTGATGGTACGGAATTCCCGGAGGAGCTGACAAAAGTTGGTGCAAAGATTTATTCTACTTATTATACAACACGTAAAGATAATGTGTGGGCGAAGGCAAATCCGGATGAGGTGCAGCAGTGCTACATCATGACAGGATTTTATACAGCAACAGAAAAAGAACTTGCAATTCCTCTGATGAAAGGAATTTCAGATGAACTGATGCAGGTAAACACAAGAGACGATATCAGACGCTGGTGGGAAGTGATTGACCGTTCAGCTGATAAAGTAGTTCCGGTAGAACAGTGGCATTATGACGAAGAAACCGGATCTGTCATTATCAGTGATGCGGAACCATTCCACGAATATACGGTAAGTTTTCTTGCCTATATTATCTGGGATCCGGTACATATGTATAATGCAGTAACAAATGACTGGAAGGATTTTGAACATCAGATTACATTTGATGTAAGACAGCCGAAGACACATGCGTATTCCATGGAACGTTTACGTAAGTTCTGTGAGGAGCATCCGTATGTGAACGTCATTCGTTATACGACATTCTTCCATCAGTTTACACTGGTGTTTGATGAATTAAAACGTGAGAAATATGTGGACTGGTATGGTTATTCCGCATCGGTCAGCCCATATATTTTAGAGCAGTTTGAGAAAGAGGTTGGATATAAATTCCGTCCGGAATATATTATTGATCAGGGTTATCATAATAATCAGTATCGTGTTCCAAGCAAAGAGTTTAAAGATTTTCAGGCATTCCAGCGCAGAGAAGTAGCAGCACTTGCAAAAGAAATGGTAGACATTACGCATGAATACGGTAAAGAAGCGATGATGTTTTTAGGTGACCACTGGATTGGAACAGAACCGTTTATGCCGGAATTTGCAAGTATAGGTCTGGATGCAGTGGTAGGAAGTGTCGGAAACGGAAGTACACTACGTCTGATTTCGGATATTCCGGGAGTAAAATATACAGAAGGCAGATTTTTACCGTACTTTTTCCCTGATACGTTCCATGAGGGCGGTGACCCTGTAAAAGAAGCAAAGGAGAACTGGGTAACAGCGAGAAGAGCTATTTTAAGAAGTCCTATTGACCGTATCGGATATGGCGGATATTTAAAGCTTGCACTCGATTTTCCGGAATTTATCGATTATGTGGAAAGCGTATGCAATGAATTCCGTGAATTATATGAAAATGCAAAAGGCACGACTGCGCATTGTGTAAAAACAGTGGCAGTATTAAACAGCTGGGGTAAAATCCGCAGTTGGGGATGTCACATGGTACATCATGCTCTTTATCAGAAGCAGAATTACAGTTATGCAGGTATTATCGAAAGTTTAAGTGGTGCACCGTTTGATGTTCGTTTTATCTCTTTTGATGATCTTTTAACAGATGCAGATGTGTTAACAGATGTGGATGTGATTATCAATGTCGGAGATGCAGATACCGCACATACGGGCGGAGCAGTCTGGGAAAACCCTGTTATTGCGGCAAAAATCCGTGAATTTGTCTATAACGGCGGTGGCTTTATCGGTGTAGGTGAACCGTCAGGACATCAGTATCAGGGACATTATTTACAGCTTGCTTCCCTGCTCGGAGTGGAAAAGGAAACCGGATTTACTTTAAATTATGATAAATATAATTGGGAAGAACATACGGAGCATTTTATTCTGGCAGATACGACCAAGCCGGTAGATTTTGGCGAAGGCAAGAAGAGTATCTATGCATACGAAGGTACACAGATTTTAGTACAGCGTGACAAAGAAGTGCAGATGGCGGTCAATGAATTTGGAAAAGGCAGAAGTGTCTACATCAGCGGACTTCCGTACAGTTTTGAAAACAGCCGTATTCTCTATAGAAGTATTTTATGGAGTGCGCATGGAGAAGAAGAACTGACAAAGTGGTTTTCTTCAAACTTTAATGTAGAAGTTCATGCTTATGTGAAGAATGGTAAATACTGTGTTGTAAATAATACGTATGAGCCACAGGAGACTGTTGTTTACCGCGGAGACGGCAGCAGCTTTACATTACAGCTGGCTGCAAATGAAATTAAGTGGTATACGATATAGTTGGAGGAAATGATGCATACGATTGGGGCAGAACAATTAAATGAAGCAAGAGAAAGCTTTTGCTTTGAAGGTGTTTTTGTAAAAGAGCAATCGTGGGGAAACGGACATATCAACGATACGTTTTTGCTCATATATGAAGACGAAAAGAAAAGAAGCAGGAAATATATCCTGCAGCAGATGAATAAAAGTATTTTTCGTAATCCGGTCGAACTGATGGAAAACGTTATGGGAATTACGACTTATTTGCGGAAAATAATTACAGCAAACGGTGGTGACCCGGAGCGAGAGACATTAAATGTCATTCCGGCAAAAGACGGTAAGCCGTATTATGTGGATTCGAAAGAAGAATACTGGCGTGCATATTTGTTTATAGAAGGTGCAGAAAGTCTGGAAAAGGTGGAAAATCCAAATGATTTTTACGAAAGTGCTGTTGCATTCGGTAACTTTCAGCGTATGCTGGCAGATTATCCGGCAGAGACCTTGCATGAGACAATCAAAGGTTTCCATGATACGCGGGCAAGGCTTGAAACCTTTAAGAACGTAGTAGAGGCGGATGTGTGCGGTCGTGCGGCTTCGGTAAAAGACGAAATAGACTTTGTACTGTCGCGAGAACACATTGCAGATTGTTTCGGAGATTTGCTGGAAAAAGGAGAGATATCCTTACGTGTTACCCATAATGATACCAAATCAAACAATGTCATGATAGACAAAGCAACCGGAAAAGGTATTTGCGTGATTGACTTAGACACAGTTATGCCGGGCCTTGCCATGAATGATTTTGGAGATTCTATCCGTTTTGGTGCGAGTACAGCAGAAGAGGATGAGCAGGATTTGGATAAAGTCTGGTGTGATATGGAATTGTTTGAACTTTACACAAAGGGCTTTATCGAAGGCTGCGGAGGTAAGCTGACAAAGCGGGAAATCGAGCTTCTTCCGATGGGAGCAATGGTCATGACCTATGAATGCGGTATGCGTTTCCTCGCAGATTACTTAGAGGGCGATGTGTACTTTAAGATTCACAGAGAGAACCAGAACTTAGACCGAGCCAGAACACAGTTTAAACTGGTATCAGACATGGAAGCCAAGTGGGATACCATGGCGGAGATTGTAAAGAAGTATAACAAATAGCATAAAAAAAGCAGGCAAACAGCCGATTTGACATATGGCTTTGTCAGTGTATGGCTAGGTATTATCACGGAAACAGATTTTGTGATTTAAGAGAAAAGCTTAGAAATACTCTTTGCATTCTGTCAGAATCTTGTTTTGTGTACGCTAATGCGTTGAACAAAGTTCGGGTGTTGTCTGTATCATACGAACCTGCGATTAATACCTTGCAGTGTTACTAACAGACTGTACTGATAAAGTCATGATTAAATCTGTGCGTCAAAACTTAAAAGACCGGACATTTTAGCTATCAAATTATTTTGATAACTGTGTGTCCGGTCTTTTTTCAAACAGATTGACGCTGCAGATTATGTTTTATCAGCACATGTCTGTAAGTAACACTAAACAAGCCATTAAATGCAGTTCGTATGATACAGACAGCACCCGGACTTTGTCCAACCTTTAGTGAACATAAAAAATCACATTTCTGACAGAAAACAAAGTAGTATTTCAAGCTTTTTGAAACTATCACACAAATCTGTTTCCGTGATAATACCTAGCCGAACACTGACAAAGTCATATGTTAAATCGGCTGTTTGCCTTTTTTTAATGCTCTTTTTTGGATGCCCCCTTTACAACATTTTCGGGGAATGTTACAATAAATATAATTATAACCTGCCGGAGGAGATGCAGATGGCGAATGTATTTTATGCATTATTAGCGCAGATTCTTAAGAAAAATACAAGAACTTCATATATACTAATGTCTGCATCTGGCGAAAACAGAAAGAAGAATAGCCGGGAGAAGAAGCCTGTGGTTCAGGCGGCAGGGACGAACGGAACGAAAGAAGCGGAAAGGGAACATACAATCGTGGAAAAAGAAGATTTTTTATTAAGTCAGATTGATGAATTTAGAGAAAAGGCAAAACAGTTGCAAGATTTACTTGCATCAAAAGAGAGTAAAGCACAGGAATTACAGTCACTGGTCAGTGAAAGAGAAGATAAAGCAGAGCAGTTAGCACAGATTTTAAATGAACGTCAGGAAGAAGCAGACCTGATTATGAAGGATTTTAATAAGAAGGTTGACGAGCTCTCTTATAAAGTGACCAATAAAATGGCAGATATTGAAGTGTCCATTTCTAATCAGGTATTGGAAGTAAAGAATGCCAGTCTGGCACAATTGGAAGAGAACCGTAAGCTTAGTGAGGAACAGATTGCTGCAAATAAGAAGATAAGCGAAGAACAGTTAGCAACGAATAAGCAATTCTTAGAAGAACAGGCAATTGCCAACAAAAAACTCAGTGAGGGACAGATTGCAGAAGTAAAGCAATTATTGGATAATGCTACTACTCAGTTGGAATCCATTAAGACTGATTTGTCAGAGAAAGTACATAGCGAGAATGTAAAATGCTACCGTAATATTCAGGATTTATTTAACGAGTTTGGCTCTAAAATTGAGAAAATGGATGAAATGGAGAAAACAGTCGATTCAATCCGTGGCTATGCGAAGTGCCTGACCTGGTTTTCTGTGATAAATTTTGTATTGCTGATAGGTTTCATTTTATATTCTTTAGGAATATTTAGTTTTTAGAAATACGACAGAAAAATGGATTTGTCTATACGTATAAGGCGGCTGACAAATCCTTTTTTATTCGATAGGAAATAACGTTCTATGTTCTAATTGTATTATTTAGGGAAAAGGGGTACGGAATGAAACGTGGAGATGTGAAATATAATGCATATGTCCGGATCTTAGAGGAAGAACTGGTTCCGGCAATGGGCTGTACAGAACCGATTGCATTAGCATACGCGGCAGCCAAAGCCAGAGAGACACTTGGATACATGCCTGAACGTGTATTGATTGAAGCAAGTGGAAGCATTATTAAGAATGTAAAAAGTGTTATTGTGCCAAACACGAACCATCTGAAAGGGATTCCGGCAGCAGCCGCGGCAGGTATTGTTGGGGGAAATGCAGAGAAGGAATTAGAGGTGATTGCAGAAGTTACACCGGAACAAATCTTGCAGATGCGCGAATTTTTAGAGAACACAGAGATTCAGGTGGTACATGTAGACAATGGATTTACGTTTGAAATTGGTGTTACTGTGTATGCAGGAGATTCTTATGCGAAGGTAAGGATTGTAAACTATCATACAAATATTATTTTGATAGAAAAAAATGGTCAGGTACTTTATGGTGCAGAAGTGGACGGGGAGAGTGAAAACGGTTTAACAGACCGTTCGTTACTTAATCTGGCAGATATTTTAGACTTTGCAAATACAGTTGATGTGGAAGATGTCAGAGTAACATTGGAGAGACAGATTGAATACAATACAGCAATTGCAGAGGAAGGGCTTCGAGGAGATTATGGCGCAAATGTAGGAAGTGTGTTATTGGATACATACGGAGATAATATTTTTGTTCGTGCAAAAGCGAAAGCAGCAGCCGGTTCTGATGCCAGAATGAATGGATGTGAACTTCCTGTAATTATTAATTCGGGGAGTGGTAATCAGGGGATGACAACTTCTTTGCCGGTTATTGAATATGCGAGAGAATTGAATGCCGGAAAAGAGAAAACACTTAGGGCATTGACTTTGGCAAATCTCGTTACCATTCATCAGAAGACAGGTATTGGGCGCTTATCGGCATTTTGTGGTGCAGTAAGTGCCGGAGCAGGCGCAGGTGCCGGAATTGCATATTTGTTGGATGGAAGTTATGAGGCAATTGCAACGACTGTTTCTAATGCACTTGCAAATACATCGGGTATAGTATGTGATGGGGCAAAAGCATCTTGTGCAGCGAAGATTGCCTCAGCGGTAGAAGCATCGCTTTTAGGTTATAATATGTACAAACGGGGACAGAAATTCTGTGGAGATGATGGAATTCTCGCAGATGACGTTGAAGATACAATTACGAATGTGGGACGTCTTGGACGTCTGGGCATGAAGTATACAAATGAAGAAATCATTAAAATTATGGTCGGTGAATAAAATAAATTGAGAAAGTAATTTTAGTATGATTGAGAAGAAAGGTATGCTGATTTGAAATCAGTAGAGAGGAGAGACATTTATGAAAAAAATATTAAGTAGTTTACCAGCAAAACTCTTAATTGGTATCTTAATTGGTATCATTTTTGGCCAGGTATTTAATGAAAGCATTATGGCAGTTGTAGTTTCGTTAAAGAATCTGTTGGGTCAGGTTATTAATTTTGTTGTTCCGTTAATTGTTATCGGGTTTATTGCTCCATCTATTACAAAACTTGGTAATAATGCGTCTAAAATGCTTGGTGTTGCATTATTATTAGCATATGTATCTTCAATTTTGGCAGCACTTCTTTCTATGGCTTCAGGTTTTGTTATTATACCTAATATGCCATTTGCAGGAGAAGCAGAAGGTTTAAGAGAATTGCCGGCAGATATATTTGCTCTTGAAATTCCACAGATTATGGGTGTTATGAGTGCATTGGCATTTTCCGTATTAATTGGTCTTGCAGCAGTTTGGACAAAAGCAAAAACAATTATCGTTATTCTGGATGAATTTCAGAAGATTGTTTTAGAAATCGTTTCAAAAGTTGTCATTCCGATTCTTCCGATTTTCATTTGTTTCACTTTTACAGGATTATCATATGATGGAACAATTACAAAGCAGTTACCGATTTTCATTGGTGCAGTATTAATTGTTATGGTGGGGCACTATATCTGGATGGCAGTTCTTTACGGAGTAGCAGGCATTTACTCAGGTAAGAATCCTATGGAAGTAGTAAAACACTATGGCCCGGCATATATTACAGCAGTCGGTACCATGTCATCGGCTGCGACATTAGCAGTAGCACTTCGTTGTGCGAAGAAATCAAAAGTCCTTCGTGATGATATGGTAGATTTTGGTATTCCGTTGTTTGCCAATATTCATCTTTGCGGTTCTGTATTAACAGAAGTATTCTTCGTTATGATTGTTTCAAAAGTGCTCTATGGTCAGTTACCTAATTTGGGAACAATGGTTCTCTTCTGTGCATTACTTGCAGTTTTCGCAATCGGAGCACCGGGTGTACCGGGTGGTACAGTAATGGCTTCTTTGGGGCTTATCACAGGTGTTCTGGGGTTTGATGGAGCCGGAACAGCCTTGATGCTTGCTATCTTTGCTATTCAGGATAGTTTTGGTACTGCATGTAACGTAACAGGTGACGGGGCCTTAACATTAATTTTAACAGGATATTGTGAAAAACATAATATTGAGAAACAGAACATTTCTGTAGATTTATAGGAGTTATATCAGAATGAAAGAAACTCAATCATACAACATGCATGTATTTTAAAAGATTATGGGATTATGCCGATGGTATAATCCCGTTTCTATTTGTACAATTGTGTTAAATAGAAAAATATATATACCATAAAAGGCGAAAAAAAGCTATAATAGACATTAAGAAAAACAATAACGCCGAATCCCGGCAGAATGAGAGGACGACATGACAACATTTGATTTTGGAATCGTGAAAAATCCGGAAATTTTTGAACAAAACAGACTTCCGGCACATTCTGACCATGTGGCATATGCATCATGGTTTGAAGAGGAAGAAAAAAATACGAAATATCGTATGTCTTTAGATGGTTTGTGGAAGTTTTCCTATGCGAAAAACATGGACTTGGCGGTAGCCGGGTTTGAGACGGAAGCATATAATTGTAAGACATGGGATGAAATTCATGTACCTGCCCATATTCAGATGGAAGGCTATGATGTGCCGCATTATACAAACACTACATATCCGTGGGAAGGAAAGGAAGAACTGCTTCCGGGAGAGATTCCGACAGAATTTAATCCGGTAGCAAGTTATGTAAAATATTTTACGTTGCCGGAATACATGGCAGGTGAACGGGTTTGTATTTCTTTCCAAGGTGTGGAAAGCGGACTGGCTGTTTGGTTGAATGGACATTATGTAGGATATAGCGAGAATACATTTGACCCGGCAGAATTTGAATTAACACCTTATATCAAAGAAGGTGAAAATAAACTGGCGGTCCGTGTATGGAAATGGACTGCAAGCAGTTGGTGTGAAGACCAGGAT
Organism: uncultured Roseburia sp.; assembly: GCA_964393475.1. Taxonomy (GTDB): domain Bacteria; phylum Bacillota; class Clostridia; order Lachnospirales; family Lachnospiraceae; genus Roseburia. The sequence goes on from CAYMTX010000006.1 coordinate 13,198, forward strand.
TTCTTCCGCTTTAGCGGTATTTTCAGAAGCGTATATCTTTACATGGTGCCGAAGATGCATGTGTGGGATATAAAACTTGTTCCGACTTTATCGGATGATTTAAATAAGGGCAATCTGGAGATTACAACACTTACTTGCGGACAAGGTATGGTGAAATATTGTCTCGCGGATGGTGGCGAAGAAGTGGTTTCCGGCGAAGTTGTATTGGAAGGTAACGTAGGTGATGCAGAGTGTTGTACGGTCGTATTACCTGTGGAAGAGCCGAAGCTTTGGAGTGCAGAAGAGCCGAATCTTTATAAGCTTTGTACAGAGGTTTATGATACAAACGGTGTCTTAGTGGAAGTGCTGACGCAGAATGTAGGATTCCGTCGTTTTGAAATGGTAGACGGAATTATGATGTTGAATGGTAAAAGAATTGTATTTAAAGGTGTCAATCGTCATGAATTCAGTTCTGTTACTGGACGGGTTCCAAACCGTGATGAAGTTATCAAAGATATCATTGTCATGAAACAGAATAATATCAATGCGATTCGTACCAGCCATTATCCGGATGATTCTTTGCTTTATGAACTTTGTGATATCTATGGTTTATATATGATTGCTGAGAACAATTTAGAATCACACGGAACGTTTGAAGCTTATGAACGCGGAAAAGTATCGCTTGATGTGGTAGTTCCAAAAGACCATGAAGAGTGGAAGGAAATGATGCTTGACCGAGTAAATTCCTGCTATCAGAGAGATAAAAATCATCCATCCATTTTAATCTGGTCTTGTGGTAATGAATCTTATGGCGGAAAAGTGATTTATGAAATGTCACAGAAGTTCCGTGAATTAGACCCGCATAGACTCGTACATTATGAAGGAATTTGCCATGACAGAAGTTATGATGATACATCAGATATGGAAAGTCAGATGTATACTTCTGTAACGGGAATTGAAAAGTTTCTGCAAGAGAATCCGGGTAAACCGTTTATTTGTTGTGAGTACACACATGCAATGGGGAATTCCTGTGGTGCTATGCACAAATATACGGATCTTTCCGATAGAGAACCGAGATATCAGGGTGGATTTATCTGGGATTATGTAGACCAGTCTATTTATAAAAAAGATCGTTATGGTAAGTGGTTTTTGGCATATGGTGGTGATTTTGGTGACAGACCATCCGACTATAACTTTAGCGGAAACGGAATTGCATATGGTGGAGAACATAATCCTTCACCGAAAATGCAGGAAGTAAAGTTTAACTATCAGAATATTTCTGTAGAATTTGAAGAAGACGGATATCGTGTATGGAATAAGAACTTATTCGTGAATACAGATACTTTTGATGCATGGGTAACTTTGCAGAAAGATGGTAATGAAATTCAAAAAGTTCCGGTTGAGATTTCCGTAGAACCATTAGAAAAAGTGAAGTTTCGTTTGCCGGAAGAGATTACAGCTACAATGGAACGTATGAACAGAGGATGTTCAGAAGCAGGCATAGAGATGCACGAATTTGCAGTAAGTGTATCATTTACTTTAAAAGAAGATACATTGTGGGCAAATAGAGGTCATGAAGTAGCGTTTGGGCAATATGTATACAAAAAAGAAGTGAAACCATATGCTTGTAAGAAACCGGTTCAGGTTATAAGAAGTTGGAATAATACAGGTGTAAAAGGTGAAAACTTTTCAGCGATTTTCTCATCTATCAGTGCAGGTCTGGTATCTTATGTTTACGGCGGAAAAGAAATGCTTAAGAGTATACCGCTTCCGAACTTCTGGAGAGCACCGATAGACAATGATACAGGAAGCTTAATGCAGCAACGCTATGCACAGTGGAAGATTGCCAGTATGTATGTTACTACAAAGAGTGCGGACCGTTTCCAGGATACGACACCGGTTATTGAGGAATTAGAGAATAGTGTGAAGCTGACTTATACGTTCTATATGCCAACGACTCCAAGCAGCCGGTGTCAGGTAACTTACCATGTGTTTGGGGATGGTACGATTGAAACTACTATGGTTTATGAGCCAGTGGCAGAACTTGGGGATATGCCGGAATTTGGTATGATTTTTAAATTTGATGCGGACTATGATACGGTAAAATGGTATGGACTTGGAGAGGAAGAGACATATGCAGACCGTCAATTAGGGGCGAAATTAGGTGTTTACGAGAATAAAGTGGCTGATAATATGGCTGAATACCTGGTTCCGCAGGAATGCGGAAATAAATGCGGTGTGCGTTATGCAAAAGTAGTGGATAAGAAAGGAAGAGGTATGTTGTTTACCGGGGATAATCTGTCCTTTAGTGCGTTACCTTATACACCACATGAAATTGAGAATGCAGCACATACATATGAATTGCCGGAAGTACATTACACAGTTGTACGTGTAGCAAAAGAACAGATGGGTATTGGCGGTGATGATAGCTGGGGCGCGCAGATTCACCCGGAATATTTATTGGATGTATCTGAGAAAAAAGTATTTACATTCTGTTTCCGTGGCATTTAATTATTTACAGTAAGAGAAGTGTGTGATATTCTCATAAGGCGTTCAGAAAAGGAGACAGTGTGAAAAATGAATTTTGAAGAAAAGAAAGTGTGGGTGACCGGACATAAAAATCCGGATACCGATTCTATCTGCGCGGCAATCGCATATGCATATTTGAAAAATCAACTGGGAGCTAGTGAGTATATACCAAAGAGGGCGGGCAGTATTAATGCTGAGACGCGTTATGTATTGGATTACTTTCATATAAACGAACCGGAGCTTGTCACAGATGCGGGAGCGCAGATTAAGGATATTTCGATTCGAAAAACACTTGGTGTCAGTTCTCATATTTCATTGAAGAAGGCATGGGAGTTGATGAAAAAATTAGACGTTGTAACGCTTCCGGTAACAAATCGAATCGGAAAACTGGAAGGTATTATTGTTACAAAGGATATTGCGACATCTTACATGGATGTTTATGATAGCCGTGCCTTATCAAATGCCCGTACACAGTATAAAAATATTGCAGAAACATTGGATGGAACCGTTGTAACCGGAAATGAACATGCATATTTTGTGCGTGGAAAGGTTATTATTGGAACTGTCAATCCGGAATACATGACGGAATTGGTGGAAATGGATGACCTTGTTATCTTGGGTTCTAAAAAAGAAACACAAATACGCGCAATGGAAGCGAATGCAAGCTGTCTTATTATTGGATGTGGGTTTGAGGTAGATGAGGATGTTATTTCTATGGCGAAGAAAAAGGATTGTGTAATTATCACAACACCATTTGATACATTCTCTGTTGCACGTTTGATTAATCAGAGTATGCCGATTAAAGAGTATATGGCAAAAGGACCGCTGGTTACGTTTGAATTAGATGATTATGTAGCAGATGTACGGGAGACTATGTTGAAAATCAGACATCGCGATTTTCCGGTACTGGACGAACATGGTGATTATGTGGGAATGATTTCCCGACGTAATTTGATGAGTATGCAAAAGAAACAGTTTGTATTGGTTGATCACAATGAGAAGACTCAGGCAGTTGACAATATCGAAGATGCAGAGATTTTAGAGATTATCGACCATCATCGAATCGGCAGTTTGGAGACTATTTCTCCGGTTTATTTTAGAAATCAGCCCTTAGGATGTACATCCACGATTATCTATCAGATGTTCGGCGAACGGGGAGTAGTAGTGCCTAAGGATATTGCCGGACTTTTGATGGCAGCGATTCTTTCTGATACATTAATGTTCCGTTCTCCAACTTGCACACAGCAAGATATTAAGGCGGCAGAGGAATTGGCGGAAATTGCAGATGTGGATATGGAACTATTTGCAAAAAATATGTTTAAAGCCGGAAGTAACTTTAAAGATAAGACTACAGAAGAAATTTTTTATCAGGATTTTAAAATATTTCATTCCGGAGAATATGATTTTGGTGTGTCACAGGTGAGTGCATTGAGTCGTGAAGAACTGGATAAAGTCGGAGAACAGTTGAAGCCGTTTATGAACCAGGTACTTGGAGAAAAGAAATTAGATATGGTCTATGTGATGTTGACTGATATTTTGGAGGAGGCTTCAAAAGTAATTTATGCAGGACACGATGCGGGCAAGATGCTTACAGATGCTTTTCAGGTAGAAAATGATGGAGAAGATGGTGTGTACTTAGAGGGGATTATTTCACGTAAGAAGCAGATGATTCCGATGCTCATGAATGCTATGACAGAAAAGGCGTAAGTGATTATGGAACATAATTAATATTATATGACATAGGAGAAATAAGAAAGATGAAATGGAGTTTTGTATTTAATAGTGTGCTTTTAGGTGTGGGGCTTGCGATGGATGCTTTTTCTGTATCGCTTGCAAACGGACTTAATGAACCTGCTATGAAGCGGAAAAAAATGTGCGGAATCGCTGGTGTATTCGCGCTTTTTCAGGCATTGATGCCGATGATAGGCTGGGTGTGTGTGCACACAGTTGTACAGTATTTTGCAGCATTTGAGAATCTTATTCCGTGGATTGCATTGATTTTACTGCTCTATATCGGTGGAAAAATGTTGTTGGAAGGAATCAGACAGAAAGAGGATGTGGATGCAGAGGTTAAAGCAGCGGGTGTTGGAATGAAAGCACTCTTGATACAGGGGGTAGCTACTTCAATAGATGCATTATCGGTAGGATTTACAATTGCCGATTATGGATTTGTAATGGCACTTGTATGTGCGTTGATTATAGCGGCAGTCACATTTATTATTTGTATGGCAGGACTTATGATAGGGAAAACGTTCGGCACAAAACTTTCCAATAAAGCGGCTATTTTAGGTGGTGTGATTTTAATTTTTATCGGTATTGAGATTTTTGTGACAGGTGTGTTCTAAAACCAATGTCACTTAGTTAGGTTTTCAAGAGAATCAAATGAAGTGACATTGGTTTTAAGTATTATTTTTGCAAAAGAATGGTATAAAAAGAAAAGCAGAGGCAGATACTATGGATAATAAGGAAAATAAGGAGGAGTATCATGTCTTTGGAAGCAAAAATTATCGGTGTACATGCAAGAGAAATCCTCGATTCGAGAGGAAACCCTACGATAGAGGTGGCAGTAACTGCTGAAACGGAAACAACCGGAAAAAAAGTAACAGCACATGAGTCTGTACCATCCGGGGCCAGTACCGGGAAATTTGAAGCTATCGAACTTCGGGATGGAGAGCCGAGATATTTTGGGCTGGGTGTACAGAAAGTAGTAGACCATGTAAATACCAAAATCAAAGACGCGTTGTTGGGAGAAAATGTATTGTGCCAATCTAAAATTGACCGCATTATGGTAGAGTTAGATGGTACAGATAATAAAGGAAATCTGGGCGCAAATGCGATTTTGGGAGTATCACTTGCCTGTGCAAAAACGGCGGCAAAAGTGCTTAATATGCCATTATATCGTTATCTTGGAGGAAGTAATGCACACTTACTTCCTGTGCCGATGATGAACGTAGTAAACGGTGGTGCACATGCAAAAAATTCACTGGATTTTCAGGAATTTATGATTATGCCAATAGGAGCAGACAATTTTAAAGACGGACTTAGAATGGGTGCAGAGGTGTATCATTTCTTAAAACAGATATTAAAAGAAGAGGGACGCAGTGTTGCAGTAGGCGATGAAGGCGGATTTGCACCGGATTTTAAAGATGCCAAAGAAGTATTTTCTTATTTGGAAAAAGCTGTAAAAAAAGCAGGATATGAAACCGGAAAAGATATCGTTTTTGCCATGGATGCAGCGGCAAGTGAACTTTACAATCAGGAAAAGCAATGTTATGAGTTTGTGGGTGAAGCACTGGCAGGTGAAAAAGGAGAAGATTTGAATTGTATTTGCAGAACCACAGAAGAAATGATTGCATTATATGAAGAGTTAGTTCGTGAATTCCCGATTTTTTCTATTGAAGACGGATTACATGAAGAAGACTGGGACGGATGGAAGGAATTAACCAAACGTCTTGGAAGTAAGGTGCAGCTTGTAGGGGATGACTTATTTGTAACGAACCAAAAACGAATAAAATGCGGAATTGATTTAGGAGTAGGCAATGCAGTACTCATTAAGTTAAATCAGATTGGTACGTTGACAGAAGCAATGGAAGCGATTGAAATGGCAAAAACATCCGGATATCATGCGGTTATTTCCCATCGTTCCGGAGAAACGGAAGATGCGTTTATTGCAGATTTAGCAGTAGCAGTCAATGCAGGGCAGATTAAGACAGGAGCACCTTGCAGGGGAGAACGTACAGCGAAATATAATCAGTTACTGCGCATTGAGGATGAACTGGGTGAACTTGCACGTTTTGCAGGGAACGGAAAGAATAGTGAGTGTACAGCATAATAGATGGTTGTAAAAAAGCCGGTTTATTGTATTATGCATCGACAGTGATATGTAACTGTCAATGAAATACAATAAACCGGCTTTTTTATGGCCTTATTTAAATAAGTTTTTTCATCATCATTTCAGGATTAGAAGCATTTGCTAAAGCGGCTTTTTTATCTATGATTCCATCACGATATAATTTCAAAATACTAGTATCCATTGCAATCATATTTTCATTGGTAGAAGCATAAATCATACCGTCAATTTGATGTGTCTTGCCTTCACGAATCAGGTTTCGAATAGCAGGAGTTAATACCATAACTTCAAATGCCGGAATCATGTGTCCATCTTTTGTAGGGATGAGACGTTGGGAGACAACTGCCTGCAATACACTGGCCAACTGAACCGCAACCTGATGCTGCTGGTGTGCAGGGAAAGAGTCAATAATACGGTCGATGGTGTTAGCGGCACCAATCGTATGTAAGGTTGAAAAAATTAAGTGACCGGTTTCGGCGGCTGTCATGGCAGTGTTAATAGTTTCATAATCACGCATTTCGCCAAGTAAAATAACATCCGGACTTTGACGGAGGGCTGCGCGTAAAGCAGTCAAATAATTTTCGGTGTCAGTACAGACTTCTCGCTGACTTACGATGCTCTTTTTATGGCTATGGAGAAATTCCAAAGGATCTTCCAATGTAATAATGTGAGCTTCCTGTTCAGTATTAATTTTATCCACAAGACAGGCAAGCGTCGTGGATTTACCACCGCCGGCAGGACCGGTTACCAGTACTAAACCTTTATTAATATTAGCGAGATTCATTACGATTTCCGGAATGCTTAAATCATCTGGACGCGGCAGTGTAAAGGAAATAATACGGATAACAGCAGAGTATGAACCACGCTGTTTGTATGTACTTACACGGAAACGGGAGACACCCGGTAATGCAAAAGAAAAATCGTCGTCTCCGGTCTCTTCAAAAAGTGTCATATCACGATTGCCTGCTAAGGCATAGATATCGAAAATAAATTCCTTGCACATATTTGGCATCATAGGCTTATCATCAAAGGTTTTCATGTTGCCATTTACTTTATAAGTAAGTGGACGGCCTGCTACGATAAAAATGTCCGATGCTTTTTCTTGCGTAATTTGAGATAAAATTTCTGTTGTGTTCATGAGAATTTAAGAATCCTTTCGTTTATTCCTCGCCGGTAAAGAGATTTAAGTACTCATCTGACTCATCCGGTGCATTTTCTGTGATAGTCTGCCATCTGGTAATGGTAGAAAAACATTCGCTTCCTGCATGTGGATAATTGATTTGCAAAGAAACATATAAGGACTGGACTTCTGAAACAGGAACCGCATACGAAATGCACATATCTGTTTCGCTGTATTCCAGTACGATATCTTGTACAGTTGAAGGAGCGTCTGTGGAAAAATCTGTTGCAAGAACTCCTTCGAAAAAGTCTTCTGATGTTGAATGAATCAGATAAACGTCATAAAGTTGTTGGTCAATGATTTCAGCCATGTCTTTTGCAACAGCATCTGCTTCATAATAAGCAGTGGTTTTAGCTGCCATTTTTTTGCTGAGCCGGTAATCCGAATGAGCAGTCAGCACTGATAAAGTAGCAAAAGTAACCAGACAAATCATAATTAAAACCATCACAATGGATGAAAAACCAATGTTTATAAAAGAGGCTCTATTCTTTTTCATTTGAATATCCCCCTTCCAATGCATCTAAGGTACGCGGCATATAGGATGAAACCATAAGTGAATAAAGAATTTCTCCGTTAGCCTGCGAATAAAACGTGATGTTAACATTCGAAGAATTAGTGTGGTTCAATATAGCACGATAGGAACTCTCAGCTTCATTACACGGCTGATAAGATTCATTGAAATAAATAAGAATGGTGCTATCTAATGCAATTGCATCCGGTAATCCGAATGAGCAGTCAGCACTGATAAAGTAGCAAAAGTAACCAGACAAATCATAATTAAAACCATCACAATGGATGAAAAACCAATGTTTATAAAAGAGGCTCTATTCTTTTTCATTTGAATATCCCCCTTCCAATGCATCTAAGGTACGCGGCATATAGGATGAAACCATAAGTGAATAAAGAATTTCTCCGTTAGCCTGCGAATAAAACGTGATGTTAACATTCGAAGAATTAGTGTGGTTCAATATAGCACGATAGGAACTCTCAGCTTCATTACACGGCTGATAAGATTCATTGAAATAAATAAGAATGGTGCTATCTAATGCAATTGCATCCGGGTATACCATCATAATAACTTCTTTACAATTTGGGTTGCTCTGATAGACCTCTGCAATTGAGGTACATGCAGTAACAGCATGATGTAAAGCCGTTGTGTCTTCCGAAAGATTGTGAGCCTTAAAAAATAATTGAAGGCAGATAGTTACCAGCACAGCGAAGAAAAGGATATTTATCATAATCTCCATCAGAAATAGGCTGGATTTAGGGTGTCTGTATTTATTCATAATAATGAGAATGCCTTTCTCAGATTATTTTGTGTTCCGTGAAATGTAAATCGGACGTGAATTTCCGTAAGTATCAGTTAAAGTAAAACAATACAAATTATTGCTGCATATATTGGCATAAAAATCGGCAGCTTCTACAATTTTTTGTCCGGAAGCCGGTGTAATCGTACTTCCTTGAGAAACGGTGACTTCTCTTAAATAGCCATCATAAGCATAAATATAAGTAGTATAGTTCTGTTCTCTGATTGTCTGTGTCAGTGCAACAGCAGGAATTCCGTCCACGTCTGTAATTATCACAGAGCCGTTTGCATCGTTCTGATGAAATTTCTCTATAAGATAAGAGGAAGCGGTTCTGGTTTCATAATTTTCAGTCATTTGATTCGCAATGGAGTGATACTGTCTGGCGCCAATCATAATGACAAAAAAAGAAGTTATAGAAAAAAGTGCAAGTAATGCAAGAATGAAAAAAGTATCAATTGCGTGTCTGTTATTTCGGGTTAGTCGGACCATATATATCCATCCTTTACGATAATTGTAACATCCGGTCTTAAGTTGGAGCCGATGTATTGATAGTCGATAAAATATTTTTCTCTGTTGTAAGTAAGGCCGTAGTGTTCCGCAAGATAATCAATGTCCGGAGGATATGCACCTTCAAGAGCATAGCAAGCGGTAATACTTCTGGTAAGAGCCTGCTCTAATATTTCAGCCTGCTCTGTATTGTTTGCAATACTAATACTATCCACGGCTTTCACAAAAAGAAAGAGGGCAACGGTAATGCAAACAACAGATAGAATCATGATGTAAGGTTTTTTGTTCATAATAAGCCCTTTCTAACCAATACTTGCCATAATACCAATCAACGGTAAAAGGAAGGACAATAAAATAAATCCTATAATTACAGAAAGTATGATGACTAAAGCCGGCTCTAAACGTGATACGAAGCGATTAATCTCATAATCGATATTGTCTTCATATTCTTGGAAAATTTTATCCATAACTTTTTCTAAGGAACCGGTACGGAAACCGATGTTCAATAAAGTGGCATAGGTTTTCGTGAAAATTTGAGTGGAGAGGATTGCATCGGAAAAACTGCAACCTTCTTCGACCATTTCTTTACATTTGGTAATGCGGTCTTTCATATATGGGTTGTCTACCAGACGTTCTGCCAAATCTAATCCTTGAGTAGTATCTAAACCACTGCTGATGGCCATTGTCATGCAGTTTGCAAAACGACTGGAAGCAGTATTTAGAGAAAGTTTCTGGCGCTGAATGAACATACGGAAAGATTGCGTTTTTGTATATGCAAAAATTGCAATCGCGAGTATAAAAAGAATAATGAGTACAACCGGTGCATATGTATTTAAAGCATTGGAAAATTGCATCATCAGTAATGGAAAGCCGGTTAATCCGCTTCCCAATTCAGTGTAAATCTGATTGAAAATCGGGAGTACTTTAGCTACCAAAACTAAAACGACACTAATCATAATCGCAATCATAACAAGTGGGTAAGTAACCGCACTTTTAATGCTGCTCCGAATACTTTCTTCGCGTTCATAATATAAATTCAGAGAATGTAAAACATCTTCTAATTTTCCGGATAATTCGCCGATTTCCACCATGTCCAAAACATACTGTGGAAAAGCTTCGGATGAGGCGAGCGCATCGTGGAAAGTACTTCCTAATTCTAAAGGTTCATAGATTTTTTTAAAAAGTTCTTCTGTTTCTTTGTCAGGGGCATCTGCCATTAAGATAGAGATACCTTCATAAGCCGGAATTCCGGCAGAAATAACCATTGCAACCTGCTCACAGAAGGCTGCAATTTCCAAATTGCCAAGGAGTTTTTGTGCTTTCATAAAGAAAATCCTTTCTAGCGTCTTTAATAGACATATTTTGTAAGGTATTTGTCTGTTTCCATAACGAAGTCCTGCGGTTTTTTACTTCCGGAGGCAAAGGTTGGATCCATTAATTTCCATTCTGTACCATTAAATTCGATGATACCGTTAATCCAGCCGTGTTCTTCGATATATATGCTGATCCAGGCATGGTATTCTTCCAACATGTAACCAACTTCCAGACGGGTTGGAATGTTCTGCGTGCGAAGCATTGTAGCCATGACGGCCGCATAATCAAAACAGATACCGGTCTTGCTTTCTAAAATCTCGTCTACCACAGGAAGATAACCCTTTGGAACCGTTTTGGCTTTGTCATAATCATAAGTGAAGGCGGAAATGATGTAATTGTATACGTTTGCTACGACATCTAAATCATTATTAGCTGAATAAGCCAATTCTTCACCCAAAGCTACCGTTGCAGAGTCTGCACGGAAGTCCACATACTGGTTGGCATATAAAAATGGTTTTAAATCATCTGTAATAGTGACTTCAAGACTCTGTGTGAACAGAGTAGAATATGTAGTTCCTTCAATATTTTCAAATACCCCCATTTTGTAATTACCATTTCCGGCTGTCAGTGGGAATGTTTCGTAGCCACCATGCAGGTTATAGGTATAGGTAACATCATCCGGACCGGTTAACTGAAATTTTACTTTGCTGCAGCTTCCGGTGTAAGAAACCATAATATATCCTTCTTCTTTATTTGAGGTGTCAATGATAACTGATTCGTTTCCGTATGTCTCTGTACTGTCAGCAGAACCAATATAAGCAACCGGTGTGCTTCCGCGTGTTCCGGCAGTCTGTGTTGTGTTTGCCGGGGCTGCCACTACGGAGGAGGTTGTAGCATCTTTGGGAGCGGTCGTCGGTGTTTGCGAATTATCACTGTCGCCACAGGAACTAAGAATAAAACAGAAGAGGAATAATACTGTAAAAAGTCTATGCCTCATAGAGTCTCCTTTGTAATTGTTGTTAATTGAAATTATCTACTCTTTAGTATACTTGAAAATAAAATAAAAAGAAACACTAAAATTTTAAAAAAGTGGTAAAATAAATAAACGAAAACGAAGAAAAAGCTTGAAAAGTGTAGCTTTGTGTGTTACACTCTTAAAAGTTGTGAATTAATGGAACAATGGAGGTATAAATCGTGGCAGTTTTGAAGATGATTTTAACGATAGTTTTTATTTTAGTAAGTGTGGTTTTGACAGTTGTTGTTTTAATGCAGCAGGGTAAGAATGCAGGGCTTGGTGCTCTTGCAGGCGGTTCTGAGACATATTGGGGCAAGAACAAAGGACGCTCTATGGAAGGAATGCTTGATAAAGTAACTAAGATTTTGCTTGCATTATTTGTTATTCTTGCAGCAGTATTGAATTTAGGGATTTTCTAAGAGACGAATGAGACTGTCGTAGTACATACTACGGCAGTTTTTTTATGCAATAGGAAAATGCATCCTATTGCATAAAAGCACTGCGTGCACAGATGCGCAGCTAACGCGCGCGGAACAAAAGCTGTGCTATATAAGAAATTGGAAGGCGGGAGTGTGTGAAGCACACTTTTGTTCTTAAATAGGGAGAATAAGAATGGATAAAGACTTATTACAAGAACGTAAAAAAACAATATATGATTTTATCTGTGATGAATTCTATGTGCCGATGAAGATAAAGGAAATTGCGATTATGCTGAATGTTCCAAAAAACCAGCGGGCAGAATTACAGACGGTGCTGGATGCACTGGTGGCGGATGGTAAAATAGAAGTGTCTGTAAAGGGGAAGTATAGTAAGGCAACGAGCAAGTTTTTGACAGGTACTTTTACTGCGCACCAGAGAGGATTTGGATTTGTAACCGTTGACGGTGAAGAGGACGATATTTTTATTCCGGAGACTCAGATTAACGGTGCAATGCATCAGGATGTGGTGCAGGTAGCAGTTACGAAAGGGGCTTCTTCTAACAGACGACGTGAAGGTATGATTACAAAGGTGTTAGAACGTGGTATGGAAAAGCTGGTTTGTTATTATGAAGAGAGCAAAAATTTTGGCTTTGCAGTGCCGGATAATCCACGTTTTACACAGGATATTTTTATTCCCAAGGAGCGTTCTATGGGGGCAGTCCGTGGACACAAAGTGGTGGTAGAGATTACAGAGTATGGACGTGAAGGTAAGAAGCCGGAAGGTAAGGTTGTGGAGATTTTGGGGCATGTGAATGACCCTGGTACGGATATTTTGTCCATTGTCCGAGGTTATGATTTGCCGATGGAATTTCCGGAAAAAGTAATGCGTCAAGTGGAAAATGTGGCGAATGAAGTCAGCGATGCGGATATGGCTGGAAGAATGGATTTACGTGATTGGCAGACTGTGACCATCGATGGTGAAGATGCTAAGGATTTGGATGATGCGATTACGATTACTAAGGAAGGAGACAAATATAGACTTGGAGTGCATATTGCAGATGTGACCAATTATGTACAGGAGCGAAGTGCACTGGATGCAGAGGCATTGAACCGTGGTACATCGGTATATCTGGTGGACCGTGTAATCCCAATGTTGCCACATAAATTGTCAAACGGTATCTGCTCGTTGAATGCCGGTGAGAACCGTCTGGCGTTAAGCTGCATTATGCTTATTGATGAAAAGGGAAATGTAGTAGACCATACGATTGCAGAGACGGTGATTAAAGTTGATCGTCGAATGAGTTACAATAGTGTGAAAAAGATTTTAGAAGATAAGGACGAGGCTGAACGAGCAGAGTATCGGGAATTGGTACCGATGTTTGAACTTATGCAGGAACTGGCCGGCATTTTGCGTAAAAAACGTATGACTCGCGGATCTATTGATTTTGATTTTCCGGAGACAAAAATTATTTTGAATGAACAGGGTAAACCGATTGAGATAAAGCCATATGATAGAAATGTAGCAACAAAAATCATCGAAGATTTTATGCTGATTGCAAACGAGACCGTCGCACAGGATTATTTCTGGCAGGAGCTGCCTTTTGTGTATCGTACACATGATAATCCGGATGCGGAGAAGATTCAGAAGTTGGGTACTTTTATCAATAATTTTGGTTATAGTATTCATATCGGACAGGATGAAGTGCATCCAAAGGAATTGCAGAAACTTTTAATGAAAATTGAAGGAACACCGGAAGAAGCACTGATTAGCCGCCTGACCCTTCGGTCCATGAAACAGGCAAAATACACGACGGTAAGTACAGGGCATTTTGGTCTGGCGACCCATTATTATTGTCATTTTACATCGCCAATCAGACGTTATCCGGATTTACAGATTCATCGCATTATTAAGGATAATCTGCGTGGGCGTATGAATGAGAAGAAAATTGCACATTATGAAATGATTTTAGATGAAGTGGCAAGCCATTCCAGTAAAATGGAACGTCGTGCAGAGGAAGCAGAGCGCGAGACTGACAAGTTGAAAAAAGTAGAGTATATGTCAGAACACATTGGAGAGGTATTTGAAGGTGTTATTTCCGGTGTGACAGAGTGGGGAGTTTATGTGGAATTGCCAAATACAATTGAAGGCCTTGTTCATGTGACATCTCTGACAGACGATTACTATCATTATGATGAAAGAAGCTATGAATTGATTGGTGAGTCCGGGGCACGCAGATATAAGTTAGGACAGAAGATTCAAGTTATTGTGGCGGCTACTGATAAAATGCTGCGGACGATAGATTTTAATGTGGCAGTTGTTACTGAAACGACCAAAGTGAGTGAACAGTAACGTTTTATGTTGAGAAATGTCAAAAAAAATCGTTACAAGTTTATTGCACAGAATGAAAAGTTGAGTTATACTCATAAGGCGGTCAAGTGAAAGTTGGGCGGTGAGAACCGCCAATGGAACGCAGACTCGCGGAAAGGAGAGCGTCATGGCAAAAGACGAGAAGAAGTTAATAGCGAATAATAAAAAAGCTTACCATGATTATTTCCTGGAAGAGAAGTATGAGGCCGGTATTGAACTGCATGGCACAGAGGTGAAGGCTTTGCGTATGGGAAAATGCAGTATAAAGGAGTCTTTTGTGCGCATTCAGAATGGTGAAGTATATATTTACGGAATGCATATCAGCCCATATGAAAAGGGTAATATTTTTAATAGGGATCCGCTTAGACCGAAGAAACTTCTTCTTCATAAAGCAGAGATTCGTAAGCTGACCGGTAAGTTGACGGAACAGGGGTATACGTTAGTACCGGTTGAGGTGTATTTAAAAGGAAGCCTTGTGAAGATTGAAATCGCTCTTGCAAAAGGTAAGAAGCTTTACGATAAGCGTCAGGACATTGCCAAGAAGGATATGAAGCGTGAAGCAGAGCGAGATTTTAAAATTCGGAATTTGTGTTAAGATTTTCGGCAGAGTTTCCGATGTAGTAGATGGGTTGATTCGGTTGTCTGAAAGGACAACCGACCATATAAAAATTTTGGGCTTGTAATGGTTTCGACAGGGATCATGAAGCTGGAGAAGCGAGTCGCACGGGATGCGTTAAATTCCAAAATTAAAAATAAACGCTGAAGATAATTTAGCATACGCTGCCTAATGGCAGCAGTCTGACCTAGTGCACCTACACATTAGGACCCAGGCTTCGACTATGTAGGAAACGACACCGGCTAAGCTTTGCACCGGCGGGCGTATTATGAAGCTACTGAAACGGATATCCTGCCTATGGGAGCTCCGCAGAGGGAATGCTGTGAAAGCAGAAAAGTATAGGCTACACTCGTAGAAGGGCAGTGAATTGGTTTTTGGACACGGGTTCGATTCCCGTCAGGTCCACTTAAACTTGCAAAATCCGAACACAGCGATGTGTTCGGATTTTGCGCATTTTGACATCTTTTATACCGAAGATACCCCAACTATTAATGATTAGAACGTTCGCGATGTAATCGACTGATTTTATTCATATAAAAGATACAGTCATTTCAGAGTTGGTAGAAAAGGTTGAAGAAATTTTAGAAGAGGTAAAGAGATATTTCAAAAAAGCAGGGATAGAAAGATTCAAATCGTATTGCAAAACAGAGCTTGTTTTTTTATAATAAGTGATAGGAAGAAACGTGTTTCTACTTATGAAAAATCCGATAAAAGTAATATGAATAAGAAGAAGCAGGGAGAAGAAATATGGGGAATGCGACAGCGAGAACTGAAATGGCAGAGGCTCAATTCCGGCGTGGAGTAGAAGCTTTTGCAATGGGAAAATATCAGGAGACAATTGAAGCAATGACCAATTGCCTTAGCACGGAAAAAGCAGACGAATACCGGTATTTGGAGATAGATGCGTATAATACATTGGGGATGCTTTTTTTCTTTGCGGGGTATGAGACGACTGCGTTGGACTATTATTTTTCGGCACTGGAAGCAGCCAGAAAGCAGTCATATATGGATGGTGTAGTTTCGGCACTTTTGAACATTGGTTTATTGTACCAGTCAGTAAAAGAGGATGGTAAAGCTATGTCTTATTATACGCAGGCAAAGGAAGCAGCAGAGCATGATTTGAAAAGTCATGATATGTTGTTGATTTTGTATGCAGATATTCAGATTGCACAGCTTTATTGCCGGCTGGGGCAGTATGGGGAAGCAAAGCGCCTATACGTAGAGATAGAGAATTACACACAAATTGTATTAGGTAAAGAGTTTTTGCTGACAAAGTGGATATTAGATATTTTGTTGGCTGATTACACTGCAGATTATGAAAAAGTGCGTGTGCTGACAGCAGAGATTATAGAACATCTGCGAGAGGACAAGCGGTTTGTCGAACAGGTTGATTTTTATGTCGATATCTGTGAGATGATGTTTGCTTATGGTAATGTGCGGGAAACCAGAACGATTTTAGACTTGATACGTGAGAAAATTCAGAATACAGACTTCTTGCGTCTTAGGATGCGTCTTGAGCAGATTGAAGTGAATTATCAGAAAGAATATGGAAGAGAAGTAGAGTATAAAGAAGCTTGCAAACGCTATATTGCTTTGCATGAACAGTATGAGAAACTCTTAGAGGAATTTCGTAAAAAGAATCTGCAAAATATGGACAGTATGCAGGAAGTAGAAGAACAGAAGCGCGAATTTGAACGAAGAAGCCGTTGCGATTTGGCGACAGGGCTTTTGAATAAAAAAGCTTTTAGGCATGAGGTTGAACAGTGTCTGACGGAATATTCGGGAAATACGGTGAATGCCATGGTTTTTCTTGATATTGATAATTTTAAACTGATAAACGACTGTTATGGACATTTACTTGGAGATGAAGTAATTTGTGTACTGGCAGAAAAAATGCAACAGTATTTTTCGAAGAAGTGCTACTGTGGACGTTTTGGAGGAGATGAGTTCACCATATTTATCCGTGAAGTAGAGGATATGATGACACTGGAGAGTAAAATCGAAGAGTTAAGGGAATCTTTTTCGAAACGAGGTTTTGGCGAAGAGGGGGACGTGCAAGTTACCCTTAGTATCGGCGTGTCTTATAATCGAGGTATGAGTGTGTCATATCAGACGATGCTTGCTTGCGCAGATGAGGCATTAGAGAAAGCAAAAGAATATGGTAAGAACAGAGTGTCTTATTATGAGATTAAACGGGGAATATATGGCTATGTCTAAGAAGGAACAGACTTACGTAGTAGAAGGATTTGCCTTTTTTAGTGAAAAAGAAGCTGAGCAGGCAAAGAAAGAACGGGAAGGAATCCGCTATATTAAAGAAAAAACGAATATGAACAATCCGGATATGGTTTTGCAAATTTATAATAAAATGGTCCGTGAGAAAATGTTTGTAACAGCAGTGGGATATGCATATTTATTTGACATACAAGAGTATTTAAGGACAAATCTGCATATTAGCGATGAAGATATTTTACCGATTGAAATTGTACATCCATCTGTGCAGGAACGTTTGAAAGAAGTAAAACAGAAGCATCAGCTTCAGATACAGAAAATGAAGAAAAAAGAGAAAAAGAAGCTTGTGTCAGAGGATGAAACACAAAAAAAATACAAGTTATCGTTACTTGTGAATTTAATTTTGGCAATCAGTGTAGTATTTATGTTTATTATCAGTGCCACAAGTGATTATCCGACGATTCTTAATTATGAGGAAGCGCTGATTAACCGATATTCTGCATGGGAGCAGGAACTGACTGAGCGGGAGGCAACCCTGCGTGAAGCAGGATATTGATGGAATGAATCAATGGAAAAGGAAAGTAAGATGGATAAATTAAAAGTATTAGTAGTAGATGATGAGATGCGAATCAGAAAACTGGTACGGGATTTTTTAGTAAAGCAGGATTATGAGGTCTTGGAAGCCGGAGACGGGGAAGAGGCGTTAGATTTATTTTACAAAGAAAAGAACATTGCATTGATTATTTTAGATGTCATGATGCCGAAAATGAATGGTTATCAGGTGAGCAGGGAAATCCGTGAAAACTCAGATGTTCCAATTATTATGCTTACTGCAAAAGCAGAAGAGAATGATGAATTGAACGGATTTGAATGTGGTGTGGATGAATATATTGCGAAACCATTTTCACCTAAAATTCTGGTTGCAAGAGTAGAAGCGATTTTACGTCGTACTTCGCCGGTAGGAAAAGGCGGTAGTGTTATAGAAATGGGCGGTATTCAGGTGGATAAAGACGCTCATATGGTAAGCGTAGATGGTAGAAATGTGGATTTGAGTTATAAGGAATTTGAACTTTTAACTTATTTTATGGAGAATCCGGGAATTGCCCTTTCCAGAGAAAAAATTCTAAATGGTGTTTGGAATTATGATTATTTTGGAGATGCCCGCACCATTGATACACATGTGAAGAAACTCCGTGCAAAATTAGGAGAAAAAGGCAATCGTTATATTCAGACAATCTGGGGTCTTGGTTACAAATTTGAAATAGTACCAATGGACTAAAAACGTTTGACAATATTTGTAGAATGCAATAAAATTAAAAGATAGTATAAATGATGGAAAAAAATAGCAAGTTGAAAAAAAAGGGTTCTCTGACCGGAGAATTGGTATTTATCATTGTCGCACTGGTAGCAGGCACGATTTTGCTGTGTTATATTCTGAATGCTACCTTGATTGAACGTTATTATATATCGAATAAACAGAACACGTTATTAGATGGTTTTGAAGTGATTGATGAGGCGAGTGCGTCAGGAAAATTGAAAGCACCATCTTTCGATGTGACCTTCGATAATTTGTGTGCAAATGGTAATATTAATGTTTTAATTATTAATTCAAATCAGACGATTGTGCGTTCTTCGGCGAATGATGCACAGGTGATGCTGATGGAATTTATGAATATTTTGTTTGGCGCTAATCCGGAGAATAGTGTTGTCTTAGAGCGGCAGAACAATTACAGTATTTTGAGACAACGGGATGTCCGCTTGAATTCGGAATATTTGGTGTTGTACGGAAGCTTACAGAATGGTAATCTGATTCTGATGCGTTCTGCGCTTGCAAGTATTAGAGAAAGTGCAGATATTTCTAACCGTTTCCTTGCGATTGCCGGGATTTTTGCAGTGATTATCAGTACGGGCGTTACCTTTTTTGTATCGAAAGGGATTACGAATCCAATCCGTGAGTTGAGTACGATTTCGGAGAAGATGACCCGTTTGGATTTTGATGCAAAGTATGTGCGGAACCGGAAGCATAAGAACGAGATTGATGAGCTGGGAGAGCATGTGAATCATCTGTCTGACACACTGGAAACGACGATTTCGAAGTTAAAAAGTGCCAATATTGCGTTACAGCGTGATATTGAAGAGAAGATTCAGATTGATGAGATGCGGCAGGAATTTTTGTCAAATGTATCACATGAATTAAAAACGCCTTTGGCAGTGATTTCCGGTTATGCGGAAGGCTTGGCAGAGTGTGTGAATGATGATCCGGAGAGCCGTAATTATTACTGTGAAGTCATTTTGGATGAAACAGAGAAAATGACGCGGATGGTGAAGCAACTTCTGACATTGAATCAGTTGGAATTCGGTCAGGAGAAGTTACAGGTGCAGCGGTTTGATTTGACGGAATTAATCCGTGGGGTGATTCAGAAAGTATCTATTTTGTTGGAGCAGAATGAAATAGTATTATTTTTTTCGGAAAATGAGCCGATGTACGTATGGGGTGATGAATTCAAGATAGAAGAGGTTTTGACCAATTATATCAGTAATGCAATTCATCATGCGGCAGGTGAGAAACGAATTCAAATTTCGTATACAAGAAAAGATGTATGCGTTCGTGTACATGTATATAATACCGGAGATGCTATTCCGGAAGAAGCGTTGCAGGAAATTTGGACGAAATTTTATAAAGTTGACAAGGCGCGTACCAGAGAGTATGGTGGGACAGGAATCGGATTGTCTATTGTAAAAGCGATTATGCAGTCTCACAAGCAGGAATTTGGTGTAGAAAACCGTGAAAATGGTGTAGAATTTTGGTTTGAAATGGATAGTTCACAAAATAGCAGCTTATAAGAAAGGCATGATTATGAAGATGAAACAGAGAAAATGGAGAGGGGCGGTATTGACAGTACTCGGATGTCTCATGTTGACAGGGTGCGGAGAAGCACCGTATGAGTTGACGGATGAGGAGCAGCAGTTAATCGTTAGTTACTCGGCACACGTGGTATCTAAATATAACAGATATCAAAAAGACGGACTTATGCACGTTCCGAACCTTGAGGAAGAATTGGCGATGGATACAGAAGATGTTCCGGAGACGGAAATTGTTCCGGAAACAGAGCAACCGGCAGACAAAACTACATTTGATACTGTTTTTGCAGATACGGGATTAACCTTTACTTATTTAGGAAATGAAGTGACAGCTTCTTATATGGAAAATGCCGCATATGCAGTAAAGGCCGGAAATGGCAAAAATCTTTTGGTGTTGAAATTGAAAGTGGAAAATCCTACGGAAGAAGCAATAGCAGTAGATAATATGGCATCCGGTGATGTTTATAGTGCGAAATATGTGATGGAATCAGAAAAAGTCTATCATGCCAAGTCGGTAATGACTCTTTTACTAAATGATTTCACTACTTACGAAGGTACAATCGAACCACAGGAAGCGGTAGAGGCGGTAATTGTATTTGAAATTCCGGCGGAAACTACTGAGGTAGAAAAAGTAGATTTGATAATCGAACGAAATGGGAAAAAATTTGAAATAAATTTATAAATTGTGCGAATAATAGTACAATTTTTGAAAAGTATATGGTATAATAGTTATAAATATGTGAGAAATTAGCAAAAAGCACTATTGGAGGAAAGCATAATGGATACAAACATTCTCTTGGAATCAGGAACAAATGAACTGGAAGTACTGGAATTTAAGCTTGGAAATAGCTATTACGGAATCAATGTAGCAAAAATCCGTGAAATTTTGTCATACATGCCGATTACGCCAATTCCAAATGCTCATCCTTGTGTAGAAGGTATTTTTATGCCTCGTGATACAATGATGACGGTTATTAATTTAAGAAAGTGTCTCGGAATGCCGGATCTTGATACAGAGGGTCTATTCATTATCACGAACTTCAATAAATTAAATATTGCCTTCCATGTAGATCAGGTAATCGGAATTCATCGTGTATCATGGGAAGAGATTATTAAACCGGATTCTACAATTAACGCACAGGATAATAGTGCATCTACAGGTGTAATTAAATTAGGCGAGAAACTGGTAGTTATCTTAGACTTCGAGAAAATTATTACAGATATTAGTCCGGAGACCGGTCTTAAGGTATCGGATGTTGAGAATATGCCGGCGAGAGACAGAAGTGATTCACCTATCTTGATTGCAGAAGATTCACCATTGCTTAGTAAATTGATTACAGACTGTTTGAAGAAAGCAGGTTATACAAATCTTATTATTACCATGAATGGTAAAGAAGCATGGGACAAGCTTGCAGAATTACGAGCTGCAGGCGATGTCCGTGAGAAAGTTCATTGTATCATTACAGATATAGAGATGCCGTTAATGGATGGACACAGACTCACAAAGCTTTGTAAGACAGATGATGAACTTAAGAAAATCCCACTTGTTATCTTCTCATCCCTTGTAAATGAAGAAATGAGAAGAAAAGGGGAACAGCTTGGTGCGGATGCACAGTTGACAAAACCTGAAATTGGTATGTTGGTAAGTGCAATTGATGATTTGATTGATAAGAGCTTGGAATAAGAAATGAAGCGGGGGTGTGATGTTGCATCACATCCCCGAATTGGTAATACGAAAGCGAAGACCGCGGAAAGGTATGGCACAGGATGAGTAAAGCAGAAGATTATCTGGATCAGTTATTGAAAGGCATTGTGCCGGAGAAAGAATCTGATGCAGAACCGGCGCAGAATATTTCAGAAGAGAATCTTTTCAGTGACATTTTAGAAGAATTTGCTGATACATTCAAAGGCGAATCTACAGAAGAAAACACAGACGATGTATTTGATGACGAAGATATTTTCGGAACTGAAATTTTGGATGGTGAAATTTCGGATGAAGAAATTTCGGATGAAGAATTTTTCGACGACGAAATTTTTGATGACGATTTGCTTGATGATGAGTTTCTTGATGAGGAATTCTTGGATGAAGAATTTTTGAAGGAATTCGAGCAGGAAATGGCAAAATTAGAAAATGCAACAGAAGAAATAGAGGCGACAGAAGAAATAGCAGAACCAGAAGTAACAGGTGGCAAAGAGGATGACCTGTCTTTTCCTGATAACTTAGATAATATCATAAGCGGTGCGAAAGAAAAGATGGAAGAAATGCCACAGGAAGATCCGGACATAGTAAAGATTTTGGAAGGACTTGATGGAATTGATTTGGAATTAGAGGAAGACGAAAGTGTAACAATTCCATTTTCGGAGTCTCTTGATATGGATATCGCAAGTTTCGAAGTTGAAAAAGATGTAGAAACTGAAAATATACCGGTAGAAAAGAGCGGCTCAAAGCAATCCGATAAAAAGAGCGGATGGCTGGATAAGCTTAGTTTGATTCTTTTTGGCGAAGATGATGAAGATGATGAAGAAGAACCTTTTATTTTATTTAAAAAGAAAGGTTCGTCAAAAGCAAAATCTGTACAGAATACAGAACATGGCGAGCAAACTGATGTTAAAATAGGCATAGCAAGTGAAGATGATTTAGCACTTTTTGGTGAGTATTTTGATACAGTCGAATCAAGTGTTCCGTCAGAGGAAGAGCCCAAAAAGAAAAAAGAGAGGAAGCCTAAGCAGGAGAAAAAACCAAAGAAAGAGAAAAAAACCAAAAAACCGAAAAAGGCAAAGAAACCAAAGGAACCGGATAATACACCGCCGTTGCCGAAGAAACCGGTATTTTTGATTTTCTTAATGGTTGCATCTTTGGTAGCGTTGGTTATTATTGGAGCTAATTTATTGGGTTATTCAAATCAATTAACCAGTGCAAAGAATGAGTATGCGAAGAAGAACTATAGCGTAGCATTTGCAGAAATTTCCGGCATAGAAATAAAAGCCGGAGATATGGAACTTTATAATAAATATCACGTTATGGCTATGGTATCTGTAGAACTGGAAGCTTACGAAAGTCTGATGTCGCAGGAATTTTATGATATGGCGTTAGATTGTCTGGTACGTACCATAGGACGTGCAGAAAAATACCGAACAGACGCAGAAGCTTATGGTTGTATTCAGGAATTAAATGATTTAGAGCTGAAAGCGGAAACGACATTAAACGAGATTTTTGGCGTGAGCAAGGAAGATGCGCTTGAATTCTATTCTTACAGAAGTAAGAAAGAGTATGCAACCGCACTTGCGAAAGTTCTTAAGGAAATTGGCTTGGAAAAGGTGGCTGAATGATAGCAATTATCGATTACGATGCGGGAAATTTGAAAAGTGTGGAGAAGGCATTGATATCTTTGGGAGAAGAGACTATCATTACTCGTAATTTTTCAGAGATTCTGGATGCAGATAAGGTGATTCTGCCTGGAGTAGGTGCATTTGGAGATGCTATGTCACAACTCAAAAAGTTTGAATTGGACAAAGTGGTTCATGAAGTGGTAGAAAAAGAGACTCCATTGTTGGGAATTTGCCTTGGATTGCAATTGATGTTTGAAAGTAGTGAAGAAACACCGGGCATAGAAGGATTGCATTTGCTGGAAGGGCACATTCATCGTATCCCGGATGCTGAAGGTATTAAAATACCGCATATTGGTTGGAATTCTTTGGAGTTTCCGAAGGAGAGCAGACTTTTTAGAGGAATTGATGCGCGGTCGTATGTGTATTTTGTACATTCATATTATTTGAAGGCGAAAGATGAGGCGATTGTAGCGGCAACGACGGAATACAGTACCCATATTCATGCGGCAGTAGAGCAGGGTAATATATTCGCCTGTCAGTTTCATCCGGAAAAGAGTAGTACGGTGGGCTTACAAATATTGCAGAATTTTGCAAAATTGTAAGAAGCAGGAGAAAGAACCGGAGGAAAGCTATGTTTACAAAAAGAATTATTCCTTGCCTGGATGTAAATGCAGGAAGAGTCGTAAAAGGTGTTAATTTTGTTGATTTAAGAGATGCCGGAGATCCGGTTGAAATAGCGGAAGCCTATGATAAAGCCGGTGCGGATGAGTTAGTTTTTTTGGATATTACTGCTACCAGTGATGCCAGAGGAACTGTGATAGATATGGTCCGCAAAGTGGCCGAGAAGGTGTTTATACCGTTTACAGTTGGCGGAGGTATAAGAACTGTGAACGATTTTAAAATGTTGCTTCGGGAGGGCGCGGATAAGATTTCTATCAATTCAGCAGCTATTAATAATCCGACTTTAATCAGTGAAGCGGCAGATAAATTCGGCAGCCAGTGTGTGGTTGTGGCGATTGATGTCAGAAAGCGCGCAGATGGTTTGGGATGGAACGTTTATAAGAACGGCGGAAGGATTGATACCGGCTTAGATGCGGTTGAATGGGCGATAAAAGCTGATAAACTGGGTGCCGGTGAGATTTTATTGACGAGCATGGACTGCGATGGTACAAAGGAAGGGTATGACTTGGATGTAACAAGAAGGATTGCTGAGAACGTGTCTGTTCCTGTGATTGCGTCAGGCGGTGCGGGTACCAGAGAACATTTTTATGATGCACTAACGTCAGGAAAAGCGGATGCAGTTTTGGCAGCTTCCTTATTTCATTATAAAGAACTGGAAATTATGGATTTAAAAAATTATCTGGCTGACCGTGGTGTGTCGGTGAGACGATAAATAGGTAATAAAGACGCAGGTGTATGAG
>CAYMTX010000007.1:0-37875 GCA_964393475.1 uncultured Roseburia sp.
TTTCTCTACCCATAAGAGCACACTCCTTTTTGAAGGAGTATATCGTAGAAAAATCGGTACTGCAACAGAACATATTTCTGGAAGCTAGCAGCCTCTCATAAATTCATCTATTTTTTCCAAAATTTTCTTATCTGTTTGATACAAAAAATCATCTGCATTAATATACATTGTATTACCAAGAATTTTCTCTGTTCTTAAATATTCTGTATATCTTTTAAAATCATCAAAAACATCTAAAGTTGTACTTAGATGTACGGGATGTCTATTTTCATTATACATTCGGTTTAAATATCTTTTATACAAAATCTCAATATCGCCGCGGAGAACAAGAGTAAGCACTTCATAATTATCTTCAAATGCTAATTTATGCAATTTTTCCAATTCTATAGTATGAAAATTTGATTCTAAAATGAGATTTTTATGCAATTTCCCAAACTCTGAAAATATAAAACACATCAATTCCATTGTTGCATTCGATAATTTCTTATTTTCTTCTCTATTTGAAAAACCAATCGTATCTCCTAGTACCTCTTTAATTGAATCTTTAAAAAATACATTTGTATCATATCTTTTAGATAATATATTAGCAAAAGTAGATTTTCCTGTTGCTAAATCTCCCATAATCAATAAAAGTTTCTTCATAAAGACCTCGCAAAATTGAAATTTATCCTTTCACTTACTTTATCATATTTTCCTTTTTTATCAAATCTCGGTGAAATTACCGGAGTTACACCCCATCAGTCCAGATGTAAATAATGATTCCTTCTTATTGACGAACACTTTTATAAGTTTTATAATATTTTTTAACACGTTAAAATTTTATCAATATCAAGAAGGAGAATTTTATTATGGGACGTTTGGATGGAAAAGTTGCGATTATCACAGGCAGTAACTCCGGTGTTGGTGCCGCTACTGCAAAATTATTCGCCAAAGAAGGGGCAAAAGTTGTTATCAGTGCACGCCGTCTTCCACAGTTAGAAGAAGTTGCCGAAGAAATCAGAGCAGCCGGCGGTGAAGTACTTGTTGTACAGACTGACGTATCGAAAGTAGAAGATGCCGAGAACCTTGTTGCCAAAACAGTAGAAGCATTCGGCAGAGTGGATGTGCTGGTAAACAACGCAGGTGTATTAGAAGCAGGTTTAAAACCAATTGACTGTTACGAAGACGAAGACCTTGAGCGTGTATTAAATATTAATACAAAGGGTACTCTTTACTGCACAAGAGCCGCTGTCAATGAAATGATGAAGAATAATTACGGTTCTATCATCAACCTTGATTCCGTAGCCGGTCAGTTCGGTACAGGTGGTGCCGCATATGTTACAAGTAAAGCGGCAATTATCGGCTTAACCAAACATACTGCAATGCGTTTTGCTGGTACCGGTATCCGCTGTAACTCTATCAACCCAAGTACAATTGCTACTCCTATGGCAAAGGCTGACCCAGCTTCTTTGAACCAGGACATGTTTGGTCAGATGAGAAAGCACATGAACTTATCCGTTCCTGTATGTATGCCGGAAGACGTAGCTAACATTTTACTGTTCCTTGCAAGTGATGAATCACGTGCCATCACCGGACAGATTATCGTATCTGACTTTGGTGCAACCTTATAAGCTGAATATTAAGCGGAGGAATTTAAAGAAAAACTTAAAACTAAAGTTCTGCAGATTATTATTTGAAAATTATTTGTTGAATTTTTGTAGTTTGGGTATAGAGGAGATTTTCTTGTCACAAATACCCATTTTTCCACTACTTTTCAAGCAAAAAAATGAAAAATGAGCCTTTTTTGGGTATCACTGAATAACTTATAAATCTGATACCCAAAAAATTCATTTTTCTTGGTATAGATGCTGTCAATTTTCTCTCTATACCCAAATGGTATGTTTCACATGTATTTATTTAATGATGAAATAATCGGATTCCCGTAAATGCCATCGCGATATTATATTTATTGCATGTATCAATTACATTATCATCACGGATAGAACCACCCGGTTGTGCAATATAGCATACTCCACTTCTATGTGCACGTTCTACATTATCACCAAACGGGAAAAATGCATCCGAACCAAGTGCGACATTTGTATTCTTATCCAGCCATGCACGTTTCTCTTCTGCGGTAAATACCGGTGGTTTTTCTTTGAAAATATGCTCCCATGCACCATCCGAAAGCACATCCATGTAATCTTCTCCAATATACAAATCAATTGCATTATCTCTGTCAGCACGTCCAATCTTATCCAAAAACGGAAGAGAAAGTACCTGTGGAGACTGACGCAACCACCAGTTGTCTGCTTTACTTCCCGCAAGTCTTGTACAGTGAATACGAGACTGCTGACCTGCGCCGATACCGATTGCCTGACCGCCTTTTACATAGCACACGGAGTTCGACTGTGTATATTTTAAAGTAATCATCGCAATTGCTAAATCAATTTTAGCCTGTTTCGGAATCTCTTTATTCTCTGTAACAATGTTATCAAAAAAATGTTCATCGATAACAAGCTCGTTTCTGCCCTGCTCGAATGTAATACCAAATACTTCTTTGTGCTCAATCGGATTCGGAGCATATGAAGGGTCGATTTCAATGACATTGTAATTGCCCTTTTTCTTTGCTTTTAATATTTCTAATGCTTCCTCTGTATAACCAGGGGCAATCACACCATCTGAAACTTCTCTCTTAATCACAAGTGCTGTTTCTTTATCACACACATCTGATAATGATATAAAATCACCAAATGAGGACATTCTGTCTGCGCCTCTTGCACGGATATATGCATTTGCAAGTGATGTAAATGTTACCTCCATATCGTCCACCCAGTAAATTTTCCTCTCAACATCAGAGAGTGGAAGTCCTACTGCTGCACCTGCCGGTGACACATGCTTAAAAGAAGCTGCAGCCGGAAGCCCTGTTGCTTTCTTTAATTCACTTACTAACTGCCAGCCATTAAATGCATCAAGGAAATTAATGTACCCCGGCTTACCATTCAATACTTTGATTGGAAGTTCGCCTTCCTCCATGTAAATTCTGGATGGCTTCTGATTTGGATTACAGCCATATTTTAATTCTAATTCTCTCATAATATTCTCCATTCTATCTCCATTCCGCAGCTTTGTTTAAACGTTTTTATTAACAATGCGTGTTTCGTACTCACCTGTTGCAATGTCAATGTATCTTACAAATAATGAAACCTTATTTTCCTCGTTCAAATTCTCCCAAACCATAGCTGTAAATGCATCAATATCCCCTTCTAACTCTACCCGCTTCGGTTCTCCCTCAAAGCTTGGAAGCGGATTACCGTCTCCCATGTATGTATGAATAAAGTGTGCTTCTCCGGCAATTGGATTTTCATAAGTAAAAGTATAACGGTTGCAAGCTGCCGGATTCCCATTATTACTCTTTAAAATAGACATCGCATAATGGTATGTACCTTCTTCTACTTTCATAACACCGGAAATTCTAGGTGTGTAATTTGGTGCATCCGGTTCAAATTCTCTTGTGCGAAGTGCCTGTTCAAAAGTCTGCTGTTTATCCATTAATTCATAAATTGTATCTGTCTGATCACCATTTGTCACAATGGTCTTATTACCCAAAACACGCACCGGTGCATATATAATCAAACTTGGGTCACTAAGCTTTGAAGGGTCAAATGCCTGTGTGCGAATACCTTCACCATCTTCTACAAATACACGGTTACGGCTGTTTTCGCTTCTTCCCATAATAAAATATGCTGTTACCGCATATCTTCCATCCTTTGATTTACCAATTACAATCCCGCGTCCCGGATAAGAGTTACCTGCTAATTCTTCTTTTAAAGATAATAATTTCATATTGACCTCCATATAAAAAGGGTTGGAAAACTTCCAACCCCATTCTAACATCTCTATTTTCTTTTTACAATGTGTCCACGTTCATTAGGTATATGAATTTATTTACTTAGTTTTATAAGTTCTACTAATTTTTAAAACTATGAATCGGAGCCGGAATACGTCCGCCACGATTAATAAAATCATCACAAGAGAACGGATTCACCGGCATAATCGGTGCATAACCAAACAAACCGCCGAACTCAACACTCTCACCGACCCCTTTTCCGATAACCGGAATCAGACGTGCTGCTGTTGTCTTCTGATTAATCATACCAAGAGCCATCTCATCGGCAATAATACCTGAAATCGTCGTTGCTTTGGTATCGCCCGGAATTGCAATCATATCAAGTCCAACCGAGCATACACAAGTCATTGCTTCTAATTTTTCTAATGTAATCGCACCTGCTTCTACTGCATTAATCATTCCCTGATCTTCACTGACCGGAATAAATGCACCGCTTAAACCGCCAACGTAAGAAGAAGCCATCACACCGCCCTTCTTAACCTGGTCATTTAACAAAGCAAGTGCCGCTGTAGTACCCGGAGCTCCTGCATATTCCAAACCGATTTCACAGAGAATATCTGCCACACTGTCACCAACTGCCGGCGTCGGAGCAAGTGATAAATCTACAATACC
Organism: uncultured Roseburia sp.; assembly: GCA_964393475.1. Lineage (GTDB taxonomy): Bacteria > Bacillota > Clostridia > Lachnospirales > Lachnospiraceae > Roseburia. Next base: position 4,502 of record CAYMTX010000007.1, read on the forward strand.
AAACGGTATACCGAGCTGCTTTGAGGCTTCCTGCGCCACCAGTTGCCCAACACGCGTTACCTTAAAAGCAGTCTTTTTGATGGTCTCACAGAGCACTTCAAAATTCTCACCACGCACTTTTTCCAATGCTGTTTTGACAACACCCGGACCACTGACACCTACATTAATGATTGCATCTGCCTCTGTCACACCGTGAAACGCACCTGCCATAAACGGATTGTCATCCGGTGCATTGCAAAATACAACTAATTTCATACAATCTACGGAATCTCTATCCTTGGACTCTTCTGCCACTTCCAATAAAATCTCACCCATTAATTTCACAGCATCCATATTGATACCTGTTTTAGTGGAAGCAAGATTTACAGAACTACATACGCGCTCTGTACAGCAAAGTGCCTTTGGAATGGAACGGATTAACATTTCATCTGCAGTCGTCATTCCCTTTGAAACGAGCGCAGAATAACCACCGATTAAATTTGCACCTACTGCCTGTGCCGCCCTATCCAGCGTCTTGGCAATCGTCACAAAATCTTCCGGTTTCTTACATGCCGCACCACCGATTAAAGCAATCGGTGTAACCGAAATTCGCTTATTTACAATCGGTATACCAAACTCTCGCTCAATTTTCTCACCGACTGCTACCAAATCTTTTGCAACAGTAGTAATTCTATTATAAATATTCTCGTTTAACTTATTCAAATCAGCATCGATACATTCCAAAAGACTGATACCGATTGTAATGGTACGTACATCCAGGTTCTCATGTGCTACCATATTATTGGTTTCAATAACCTCATACTTATTAATCATATCTCTTATCTCCCTTTTCGCATTACAAAAGTTCTCATTCTCCTCGTCATCTGCGAAAATCAGATACGATGCATCATATCAAAAATTTCAGCTCTTTGGCACTTAATATCCACACCCAGACTTTTACCGATTTCATTTAATGCATTCTGACATTCTGCAAAAGAAACCTCCGAACTGCTTCTGTCTACAATCATCATCATGTTAAAATAACCGGATACAATCGTCTGTGAAATATCTAAGATATTGATTTTATTCTCCGCCAGATAGGTACATACCTTTGCGATAATACCAACAGTATCTTTACCAATTACGGTAATAATTGTTTTTTTTGCACAATTTTCCATGTCAGCCTCCATTTATCACTTTATCACTTTAAAGCATTTTGTTTACTATCTTAGCACATGTCTTTTTGAATTACCACTATATTTTCTATTTTTCAGAAAAAACTTTTTAAAAGCTAATGAAGCAGGATGCCTGGTCTCTTTTTGCCACATGCATCGGGAAATCATCCGCATGATAAGGATTTGCTCCCATTTCCACTTCTACACGAACCGTCTCATAAGCAAGCTGTGGGTAATTATTCTCTTTACTCAAATGTCCCAACACAACTGCTTTAAAATTATCATGAAGAATCTCGCTTAATAATCTGCCGCAATTTTCATTAGATAAATGCCCTTTATCTCCCAATATTCGCTGTTTCAGCGGATACGGATACGGTCCCATTTCCAACATCCGTACATCATGATTCGCTTCCAGCAATAATATATCTATGTACTGTAATTTTTCAACAATACGGGCATCATAAAATCCTAAATCCGTCATAACGGCTGCTGTTTTCTTCCCTTGTCTGATTTTATATGCTACCGGCTCTGCTGCATCATGAGAAATAGCAACCGGTTCAATGCTCATATCTCCAATAGCAAATTCTTTTTCCGGCTCAATCACATGAAATAGGCTCTCATCAATTTTTCCTACCGAAGACATTCTTTTTACTGCCTCAAACGTCCCTTGCGTTGCATAAAGAGGAATGCCATGTCTTCTTGCTAAGACACCGAGCCCTGCCACATGGTCTATATGCTCGTGTGTTACCAAAATCCCATGCATCTCTGCAGTTTTCAAGCCAATCCCATTCAATCCCTCTTCTATTCTTTTACCGCTAATCCCGGCATCAATGAGAATATGTCCGCTTTCTGTACCGACATAAATACAGTTCCCACTGCTACCACTTGCAATGCTGCATAATTCCATAAAATTAATTCTCTTTCCAAGCCAGTGTAATCTGGTCATTATTTTTCAACACTGCAATGTACTGTGCATCTTCACCATTCAATAAAGTGATGACACCACGTCCACCGCCAGCTTTTAAATCAAAATCATAGAAATCAAAAATATCTACGAAAATATATTCTTTTTTTCCGGTAAGTACAACCGGTTCATTATTGACATACACCTTTATTGTTTGTAAAACATCTGTATGCTGTGATACTGTATCAGCTTTCGTTTCAGCACTTGTATCGGAAGCCGTCACTCCGTGAACTTCTTCCTCTTTTGCGCCTTCAACCGCTTCTTCGTTATCATCTGATGCCTGCTCTTCCGCTACTGCATAAGCCAATGTAGTCCAGTCTATTGTAAAATTATCATATACGCGGGTATCCATATCCACGCTGCGATTGTTTACAAAAACGTCCTCTGTCATATCCACTTCTACATCCATAAACGCAGCAATCTGTTCTACCGTATAATAAGAACGGATTTCGATTACGTCACCGTCCTGAATCTCATATGTTCCCGGCTTTAACTCACCATTAACTTCTACACATTTAGGGCAAGTTACTCTGTTCCCGTTTACAATAAAGTGCACCTGCTGTCCTCGATATTCTTCCAGTTGTTCAATACACAGCACTGCGTCTTCACCCTTGGTAGAAAGCTGTATTTCAATTTCACTGTTCGGCTCTAAACGTGTACTCATGCCTGCCGGCTTACCATTCATAGTAATTACCGCAGATTCTCCGGCTACACCGCGTTCTACTTTATCCACACCATTAATATTGTAGTGAATCTCTTTTCCACGTCTTGGGAATAAATCTTCGTTGCTAAAACCAGCCTGCAAAGCTGCATCCACAATTGTCAATTTATTATTGTTATATAACTTTATACGCTCACCATTTAAACGAACCATAATAAAGTTATTTTTCTGCTGATAATAATTAATACAAATACCAATTGGAGTAACTAACAATGGGTCCTTTTTGATATCCGGCTGTAAAAAGGTTACTTCCTGCAATACTTCTTCGCCTCGCAAAGCAACACGTTCCTTGATGATTCCAAGCTTCTCTGCCAAACTCTCCGCATAACCGTGAATTTTACCGCCGCCACCAACAATAAATGTCGCACTGACAGACTTATCGCCGTTTAATTCTTTAATCTTAGCGGCAACTGCTGTAGTCATACGTTCTACTGTCGGCGCTGTTAAATTCCATATTTCTTCTGCCGGAATGGTATGCTCAATCAACATAATATCTCTATATGTTATCTCTTTTTGTTCTGTACTGGCAACTTTAATATACTCTGCTGTTTTAAAGTCAACCAGATACTGCTGTACAATTAACTCCGTAAGTTCGTCACCTGCTAACGGAATCATGCCATAAGCAGCAATACTTCCATCCTTTGTAACACAAATATCCGAGGTACCGGCACCGATATCTACTAATGCAATATTTAACATACGGAAAGATTCCGGAATTGCAATATTAATAGCCGCAATAGGCTCTAATGTCAGACTTGCTACTGACAGTCCTGCCTGTCCAACTGCTGCATATAAACCATCTACAACATCTTCCGGTAAGAATGTTACAATAAGCTCCTCACTGATTTTATTCGCCTTATGACCTTCGATATTTGAGAAAACTTCATCATTCAAGTAATATTTCACTACGGTATATCCAACACAATAGAACTTATACTTCGTATCCTTTTCTTCTTTTAACAAGTTCTGTGCCTTTTCAATACCAAGCAAATCTAACGTATGAATATATTCTGCCGTTACTATCGTTTCCTCCGGATATTCATACTCTACGTTTACAGTAATCGTCTTCAACACACGACCTGCTGCAGCAATACAGACATCTGTCAAAGGCTGCTTTATCTGCTCTTCCAGTTTTTCCTTTACTTTAGCGATTGTTCTGGAGACACGTCCGATATCATGAATCTGACCATCTATCATAGCTCTTGTCTCATGCTCCATGATACACTGTGCCTGAATAATAAAACTATGCTCATCCTCCTGATACCCTACTGTACCAACAACATTTCTTGTACCAATATCTAATCCAAATACAAATGGCTGTTCCATCTCAATCACATTCTCCTTTGTTGTATTTTTTAACGTAGTAAGTGCTTCGTCTATCTGTAAAAAAGTTTGCGATAAATCCCCATTATTGTCAATGGTTACTTTGCACTTTTTCCGGTAAACTTCCTCCGGCAACTGACTTTTAAATATCTGATGCACCTTTTCTTCGGAATAACCTCTGGTAGTCATCAAACGTCTCTTCCGTACCTCCGGTGATGCATAAATATACCAGAGTTCATCGCATATCTCATCGTAACGCTCCTCGATTAAAAGTGCAGCTTCCAGTACTAAAAAGTCCAGTTTTCCTTTTTCTTTTTCAAAAATAAACTGTTCCTTCACATATGCTTTCACTTCCGGATGTACGATAGCATTCATTTTTAACCGTTTTTCATCCGAAGAAAAAATCACCTGCGCCAGTTTTCCTCTGTCGAACTCTCCGTTACAGTCTAAAATGTCATCATACATAAAAGCCTTCACGATTTTCTTATAACAGTGAGTCCCTTGCCGCATCAACTCATGCGCAATTTCATCTGCCAGCATTACACGGATATTCTCTTTTTCACTTAAATACTTAAGGACCGCCGATTTGCCTGCACCTACGCCCCCGGTAATTCCAATAAATCTCAATCTATCTCCATTCCGCAGACGATTTGCGCTAAATGTTACTTTGTGATTGTTCATACTATTTTGCTTCATACCAGTTGGTTCCGGTATGTGCCTCCACTTCTAATGTAACAGCAAGTTCTGCTGCCTGTTTCATACCTTCTGTTAAAATTGCTTCTACTTTCTCCACTTCATCTTTTGCCGTCTCAATCAACAATTCATCATGTACGGTTACAATCAGACGTGACTTCAAACCTTCTTCTATTAACGAATCATGTACATGATTCATTGCAATCTTAATAATATCCGCAGACGTACCCTGAATTGGCGCATTCATTGCTACACGCTCGCCAAAGGAACGCTGCATGAAATTATTGCTTAACAGTTCCGGAATCGGACGACGTCTGCCGAACATTGTAATTGCATAGCCTTTTTCTTTGGCATCTTCTACAAGCTTATCTAAAAACGATTTAATCTTTGGATAGGTCTCAAAGTAGCGCTCAATATACGATGCAGCTTCCTTTTTCGAAATACTCAAATCCTGACTCAATCCAAAAGAACTAATTCCGTATACAATACCAAAGTTTACTGCTTTTGCATTCCTCCGTTGTAGATCTGTAACCTCTTCAAATGGAATGTGAAATACCTGCGAAGCAGTAATTCTGTGAATATCCTGTGCCTGTTTATATGCTTCGATTAGCTTCTCATCTCCGGACATATGTGCCAATACCCGAAGTTCAATCTGAGAATAATCCGCATCCATGAACACATAACCATCAGCAGGCAGAAATGCCTTACGAATCAATCTTCCAAGTTCAATTCGAATCGGAATATTCTGCAAATTAGGGTCAGTACTGCTTAACCGGCCGGTTGCCGTTATAGTCTGGTTAAAATTCGTATGAATTCTTCCGTCTTCCGCAATAAAATTCGTCAATCCCTCTGCATAGGTAGATTTCAATTTGGCTAATGTTCTATATTCTAAAATATCTGCTACAATCGGCGCTTCCGGTGCCAGTTTTTCTAACACTTCTGCTGCCGTGGAATATCCGGTTTTCGTTTTCTTTCCGTATGGCAGTTCCAATTTTTCAAATAGAATAACTCCCAACTGCTTTGGAGAATTAATATTAAATTCTTCTCCTGCCGCCTCATAAATCTGTTTTTCTAATTCATCAATGCGAACCGCCAGTTTATCGCCGTATTCCTTTAAGTTCGACGCATCTAAAATGATACCTGTCGCTTCCATATCCGCCAGTGTAAATACCAGTGGCATCTCAATATCCGTAAAAAGTGGATACATTCCGGTATCTTTCAGTTTTGCTTCAAGTGCCTGCTTTGACTTAAAAGCTGTGTAGGCCTCAAAACAAACATATTTTAATGTCTCCTCCTGCTTTTCAGAAAATGCAGCTTCGATACTTAATTTTCCAAGCAAGTCTGCGCGGGACGGAAGCATAAGTCCGGCATAATCTTTTGCGATATCCTCATACGGATAATCTCCTTTTAATGGATTGAGCAAATACGCGGCAATCACACCATCAAACAGTTTTTCTAAGGAGACTGCACCATTCTGCTTTTTCTCTATCATTCCAAGCAGCTTTAGTTGCGGCTTTAAGTTCAAAGTGATATATTCACTTGCCTCACTGCCTGTTAATAAACCGATGAGCATATCACCGGTCAATTCTTCATTTGCTTTGAAAAAATAGGTATCCTGCTCACCAAAAGAAACCGTCATACCAAAGAACCGGTTCACCTGTGGTGCCGCAAAAAGGCTCATCTGACCTAATTCTTCTGTTTCACCACTTTTTTCTTCCGATGGAATTATTTGGAACGCACATGGTACTCCTTTTATTTTTGTAAAAACTTTTTCTGCCTCTTTTTTATCTGTTACACATTTGAAGTACTCCTCTGCCTGATTCTTAGGTGCTGTCACTTCAAATCTGCCAAGCAGATGTTTAAATTCCAATTTTTTACAAAGCAGATACGCTTCTTCGGTATATAAGTCTGAAATCTGCGTCAAATGTGCTTTTGTAATGTCATATTCAATCTCTGCATTTGTCTCGATGGTCGCAAGCGTTTTGCTCATCTGCGCCATATCGTAATGCTCTTTTAAATTTGTACTGGCTCTTGGTGGTTTAATCTCATCCACATGCTCATAAGCATTTTCAATACACTTATACTGCACAATCAAAGCGGTAGCCGTCTTCTCGCCAATTCCCGGCACACCCGGAATATTATCAGAAGTATCGCCCATAAGTGCCTTTACATCAATAAATTCCGTAGGAGAAACCTGATATTTTTCCAACACATCTTTTGCATAATAATCTTCGATTTCTGTACCTGTTTTCTTCGTCTTCGGGATACGGATTTTAATATGGTCACTTGCTAACTGCAACAAATCCCTGTCACCGGAAACAATAGAGACTTCAATTCCCTGCGCCTCACTTCTTTTAGCAATCGTGCCAAGAATATCGTCTGCCTCATAACCTTCTTTCGTCACAACCGGAATTCCCATTGCATTAAGCATCTCTTTCATTAGCGGAACTTGTTGGCGCAGTTCCTCCGCCATCGGCTTTCTCGTACCTTTGTACTCTTCAAACATTTTATGGCGGAAAGTCGGAGCTGACAAATCGAATGCCACGGTCAGATAATCCGGTTTTTCTTCTTCTAAAATTTTAAATAAAATGTTTAAAAATCCATATACTGCATTCGTATGAAGCCCTTCGGAATTCGTCAAATCCGGTATTCCGAAAAATGCTCTGTTTAAAATACTGTGTCCATCTATCAAAACCAGCTTTTCGCTCATATCATAAAATCCTTTCCCCTCCGGCACACGATATCCGGCTTTTCTTTTAAATAGCACGTGTATACTGCTTTAACCACACGTTTTCTTCCTCTGTCATATATGGTGAAAGTACACGATATACCATTGCATGATAATCATTTAGCATTGCACGTTCACGCGCTGTCATTGCCACTACGTCAATCGCATCCAAATCAATCGGTGCATAAGTGATATTTTCAAAATACATAAACTGTCCGTATTCATTCTTCTCGCCCTTATGGCAGACTAACTCATTTTCAGTACGGATTCCGTATTTTCCTTCTAAATATACACCCGGCTCATCGGTTGTCACCATGCCTTCTTCCAACGTACCACTGTCGTTACGCTCCGGCACAACTCTCCAACGGAAACCATTCGGTCCTTCGTGTACATTCAGCACATAGCCGACACCATGACCTGTTCCGCATTTATAATCCAAATTTAACTCCCAAAGCGGACCTCTTGCCAGAATGTCCAGATTCAGTCCACTGCAACCATACAAAAATTTTGCATTGGCAAGATTCATATTTGAACGGCACACTGCCGTAAAATGCTCCCGCATTTCGTCTGTAATCGGTCCTAATGCCATTGTTCTTGTAATATCAGTTGAACCTTCATAATAGTGTCCGCCCGAATCCACGAGTAAAAAACCTTCCGGTTTCAATTCCGCATCCGAATCTACTGTAGCGGAATAATGCATCATAGCTGCATTCGCGCCATATGCTGAAATCGTATGAAAACTTGGTTCAATAAATCCTTCCTGTGCCTTTCTGCACTCTTCCAGATATGCATCTGCAGACAATTCCGACATTGGAATTTTTCCTATATTCGTCTTTAACCAATACATAAATTTCGTAAATGCCACACCGTCTTTTACATGCGCCTTTCGAATGTTATCCACTTCTACCGGATTTTTCACAGAACGCATCAACTCTGTCGGATTCGATTTGTTAATAATTTCCACCCCATTCTGCAAATTATTACAAATGCGGTAATTCACACTGCCCTCATTTAACAATACTTTTGCAGACACCGGAATCGTCTTCACATAATCATAAACGGAATCATATGGTCTGGTAATAATATTATTCGCACCTAAATATGCTTTTAATGTATCATCTAATACTTCTTCCTGTAAAAACCAGATGCATTCCGTCTGATTCATCACAAGATAAGACATCACAACCGGAACGCTTGTAATATCATGTCCCCTGACATTTAAAAGCCACGCAATATCGTATAAACAAGTTAAAATATGTGTATCTGCCCCTGCTTCGTTCATTTTCTCACGTACATCTGCAAGTTTCTGTGCCGTACTTTTACCGGAATACTTCTCTTCCAGAATAAACGGTACAGATTTCGCCAATACAGGTCTGTCTGTCCAGATAATACCTACTAAATCCTCATCTACATATAATTTTGCATTCTTTTTCTCTGCAACCGTTGCTAATTTCTTTCCCCATGTACTATTTACAACTCTTCCGTCAAATCCAAGGCAGCCGCCTTCCGGCAGTTCTTGTGCAATATACGTCTCCAACGTCGGCACACCTTCTTCCGCCATCCGGAACAATGTTACCGTCGTTCCGGCAAGCTGACGCTCGGCCTGCACAAAATAACGTCCGTCTGTCCACAATCCTGCTTCTGTCAATGTTATAACTGCCGTTCCGGCAGAACCGCTAAAACCTGTCATATAGGCTCTCGCCTTAAAATATTCTCCGACATATTCAGATTCATGAAAATCCGCTGTCGGAATCACATAGATATCAATTCCTCTTTTTATCATTTCAGCACGCAATGCCTGCAATCTATCTTGTATTATAAGCTTATCATTTACCATAAAACACACTACCTTCCTTGTTAAAAACAACTGTTTTAACATTCATTCAAATCAAAACATAGATATATTTATACTAACACAAAAGACTCGCTAATGCGAGCCTTTTTCTATTCTTCCAATCTCTCATCTGAGTCTCAAAAAATTAATTTCAAAAGTTAACACCTTAAAAATCATTCATGTAATCTTTATAATCTTCCTCATCTGCAAACAACATATACCTTCCGTCTACATAGCCCATATATCCTGCATCAATGACATATCCTTTCATCTTGTTTTCTCCTTTTATCTCAATCAGTTTTCTTTTTGATAATCGGAGTATATCTGATATACAGTCCAATAAAACGGACTTATTTCTGCTTATTCAGCTTATTCAGCTTATTTTAGCTCTGTTCCATTCTTTTCCAACCATTTTTTTTGCACTTTGTAATCCGGTAGTACTTTTTCGACCTCTTTCCAGAATTTCTCGCTATGATTCATCTGCCTTAAATGGCACAACTCATGCACCACAACATAATCCAGAACCGCTTCCGGCATCATAACCAAACGCCAGTTAAAATTTAAATTACGCGCACTGCTGCAGCTTCCCCAGCGTCTCTTTTGATTTTTTATCGTAATTTTATGATATGACTCCTGCATCTGCCCAGCCCAAAAACATACCCGCTTTGGAATGACGACTTTTGCCTGTCTGACATACCATTCTTCCAAAATTTTCTGTACCTCGGCGCCTTCTCCGTTTTGGGCAAAAAGTATCAACTTTTCTCCATCAATTCCAACCATTCCGGCACGCCCTGCACTTATACGCACCTCAAGTTCATATTTCTGCCCACGATACCAAAACCATTCTCCCGTAACATACTTCTTTGGAGGATTGTTCTCCTGCCCTTTTAACACTTTCTGACGGTTCCTGCTAATCCAGCCCGTTTTCGTCTTTACCCACCTAATGATTTCCTCATCGGTCATAAACACTGGTGCCTTTACGAAAAGATTGCCATCCGGCTGGATGGCAATTGATAATGACTTTCTTTTACTTTTAACAATTTTAACTTCTATATCTTCCATATTTATTCTTCAAATCCTGCTGCAAATGCCGCATTAATCTCCGCTATTTCACGCTCACCATTAATATAATCACGATACATATCCCACAAATCAATCTCGCAGTCTTCCAAACCATCCTCTGCAGGAATCCACTCTCGGATAAGCGCAATACGTTCTTCTTTTGTCGTGTCTTTAATCAAGGTACTTTTCATAACTAATCTATAACTCCTCTATGTACTTTATTCCCTTAGCTTTCATAAGCACATCTATCATCTCTGCGTGTGTCCGCTTCACAGTACTCTCTACCGTCAAAGTATAACTAATCGTACTCTGCTTTCCCTTTCCTCCATGCAAGACCTCTTCCTGACTTGCCTGCACATTAGAAACCTCAAACTGATTCTCACGCGCATATACTAAAAACTCGCTAAATGCACTTTTCGCTCCATTGTATTCGATATAAAGGTCTAAATACTTAGAATGCTGTCTTGTCCATGTATCCAGACTATGAAGCCCTGACATGATAAAAATAATCACGATACCACCGGCAATCGCAAGTTCATAAAACCCAATTCCGATTGCCAAACCACTACATGCCGCCGTCCATAGACATGCTGCAGTTGTAATACCCATTATTTTATTTTTACCGGTCACTAAAATCGTACCTGCACCAAGAAAACCGATACCACTGATAACCTGAGCCCCCATACGAACCGGGTCACCCAATTTATAAATATCATACACATACTGATTCGTCATCATGACCATCGCCGAGCCCAGACACACCAAAATATAAGTTCGAAAACCTGCCGGTCTGTTTTTTCTCTCACGTTCAAACCCCAAAACACCACCAATGACTATCGCCAGAAAAATCCGAAAAATAATCGAAACTAAATTCAACTCCCGTAAATACTCCATATTATACCCCAATTTTATCGTAACTATCTGTATTGCCAGTTACTTTTCTCCTCTGTAAATTTCTTTATGCTTTTTTCTCAATTAAAATCTGTATAAAAAATTTCACATACAAAATCATAGACAACACTATCACTGTCCCACATAGCAGAATTCCTGCATCTGCCACCGGACGCGGAATATCCGTGAACAAAAATAAAACAATCATCACCAGATAAAGCGTTGCTGTAGTAACTTTCCCATACCACTTCGCACTATTGACCGTATTGGTCGCCTTTAGTGCCCCATATGCACACACACTCAATACACTTTCCTTCACCAGCATCAGAACGAACAAACCTCCCATGCCCGGATAGCGCATCGCCAGACACAATGCCATAGCCGCCTGTGTCAGTTTGTCCGCAAGCGGATCCAAAAATTTACCAAAATCGGAAATCATATGAAACTTTCTGGCAATTTTACCATCCAAAATATCTGTAATTCCCGATAATATGATTACCAGTACTGCCGCCTCATGCGCCTCATAACGCCAATAAAGCACTACCATTACCGGAATCAATAAAATTCTAAAAAAACTCAGCATATTCGGTATTGTTAAAATATTCTCTTTCCCTAGTCTGCTCTTGATTTCATTATTCATGTTGCTAAAACCTGCCTAACATTTCTTAACTGTTATATTTTATCATTGGTATTCCGAAGCGTCAATGCCTCAGCCTCCCTGTCCGATGCAATTTTCCGCTTCCAAACAAGAGTTACACAAAAAGCAAAAATACAGATTACAGAAACTACGCCTCCCATAGCAAGTCCCGGTGTCTCATAACTCAAACGGATTGTATGCTCTCCTTCTTCCAGATATGTTGTAATAAATGCTTCTGCAAATGTTTCTTTTTCTGTCTCTATACCATCTACATATAGCATCCATCCGGGTTCATTTGCAATCGACACTACAAAATAACCTGCCTCTTTTACGTTAATTGTTCCCTCGATTTCCGTAATGGTATTTTTCGTAAGTTCCATGGTCTGCGCATTTAATGCTTCATATGCTTCTTCCAATGCATTCACATTTACAAAATAACCCTGCGTCTTTAACGTTTCCTCTTCTGTATTCTTAACCTGTATAACATCTCCTGTTTTTGCGTAGCCCAAATCCAAAAAGTAATCATGCGATGCCTTTGCATAACTTTTCTTACGTCCGTCACTGGATTCCATTGTCAGAGAATCAAACTTAATTTTACTGCGGGACATATAATAATAACCATCCTGCAAAACCTCTAACGTACTCACACCCTCTTCATCCGTAGTATTAACCGGAACTAACAATTCGCTTTGTGCCCCAAGCACTGTTGCCAGACTGTTAATATTCGTCAAGTCTCCTTTTCCCTTGTATTCCCAGTCTGTCACCGTATGTTCCGGTACGATATATCCTAACGGCAAAGAATAGGTATTCTCATACAAATATACATCACCGCTTGATGCCACTAAGGTTCTGAACGGACTTTCTTCCATAGCACTGTCTGCTATCAGATATTTCATGGAAAGCATAGCCGAAAATAACGGTGTTGCACCATTATAACAATAAAAATTTTTACCGCCTTCCATTCCCATATATTGATAAATATGACTCACATCAATATTCATTAATGATGAAAATTGCGTTGCAGACGGGAAATTATAAAAAGCAGAATCATTTTTTGTTCTGCGTTCCATCTGCTCCACACGGTAAAATACCGCATCCCTCTCACGCTCTGCCTGTTCCAGTTCTTTCGCCCACTCAAGCACAATCCGGTAATCCTCATACCCTTCTATATAACCGGTACGATTCGTGGTGCCCAACCCTTCTGTATCAAAATGTACCGTAATCTCTGTCAACATAAAAAGCAAGATAAAAGTACTCATCAAACGCTCTATTTTTTTATTCCCTGCTAACATCAACAAAAACATGACAACATAAACAATAAGAAAAAGGGCTGTAATATCAAATTGATTAAATCCAACACCCAAAAAAGAAAATCCACTCTCTGCTTCTGCCACAAACTCTGCTTCTTCTGCCAAATCCGTTCCACTATATGCTTTAAAGCAGGCAAACAACAGCACCGCATCTGCCAGTATTGCTACCAGCACATGCCAGATTTTTGTCTCTTTCCGATACAAATACGCTTCATAACAAAGTACTAGCAACAAAAATATGTATAAAAATGCCTGTCTGCCAGGCAAAGAATCCGGAGCATCCAAACCGTGCCAGATGAATTCCAACATGTTATTAGCAAAACTAACATACAAAAGCCCCGCTAATATCAAGCGTTTCACCTTCTGCTGCCAAGGAATCATCCGATTCCATAAATACAATATCAAAAACAGTAATACAAATACGCCACAGTATAAATTCGGCCAATGCGGTACTTCGGTTGTGTTATTCTCTGCCAAAAGCAGATGCCTGCTTGCCTGCGCCACCAAATTAAAATACCACTTCATCGTCTCCGGGAATTTAATTGTTCCGGAACCGCTTCCGCCAAGTATAATCGCTTCCGGAATAATCAAAACTGCACCGGTACCTCCTGCAAGCAGAGAATACCACGCAAAATTGAATAACGCTTTTATTTTTCCGCCTTTATGCTCCAACCATATAATGCCAAAATACAACACCAAAAAAATGCAAATCATGATAGAAATATAGTAATTCGAAAGAATTGACACCGCCAGTGCGATATAATACAGCCTTCCGTCTCCCTCTTCTACCAGTCGCTCCACTCCAAGAATAATCAGCGGAAGCAGTACGATACAGTCTGTCCACATAATATTCCATGAGTAGGCTGCCACATAGCCTGACAATGCATATGCAGCAGCGAATACACTCATCGAAAAATCGTTTATTTTATAATGACATTTTAAATAATACCCCATCGTCAAGCCACTCAACGCCAATTTAAGTAACGTCAGCAACGCCATAAAATCCAATACTGATTTTGCCGGGCAAAGCAATAACAACCAGTTTAACGGGCTGGCCAGATAATATGCATACAATGAGATAAAGTCTGCTCCCAAACCAATGTCAAAAGAGTACATCAGACTTTCCCCATTTTGTAATTTTTCCCGCAGTTCTGAGAAAAACGGGGCATACTGATGATACATATCTACTTTTAAAACACTGCGTTCTCCAAATGGGTATACCCCATGGTCAATACATACAGCAATTCCGATAAATAATGGTATTAAGAACGCTGCCATAAGTGGCAGGTGTTTCTCCCATTTCGACAACTTCTTCATTTCTACTCCTTGTTATCAAACATATAGTAATACTGGATACTCTGATACAAACGCAACCCTTCCTTTTCTTCCTTTGCATTACTAATAGTTCCGTCTGCCTTCTGTACCTGCATAGCAGAAATCACCGGATACTCTTTTTCTAAATCCAGTAAAAAGTTCTGGTAAGCATAAGTCTCTATGCCTGCCGTCTTTAGTGTTTTTACACCAAGATAATTTAAACTGGTATCAATCCCTGTTTCTTCTTCAATATCATAATTTGCCCATATTACATATGGAACTTCATATCTGGTCAACAACTCTTCATTCGTAAAAGTTTTCACATTTTTACCATTCAACTTCGCAAGTGGTCCTGCAACCGCATCGTTTGGCTGGTGGTCACCAAAAAATACTATCACAGTATCTTCTTCTACATTCGAAAAATATGTCACTAAACGTTCAAATTCTGTGTCAGACACCTTAAGCAATGACAAATACTGTTCCACAGACGTATTACTCATACCTTCCACTGTAATATCCGGTGTAAAGTTTGCATATTCGTCTGTGTATCCACCGTGATTCTGCATAGTGACATTGAACAAAAACAATGGTATACCATCTTCTTTTTCCTCATATACCTCAATAATTTTATCCACACAAGCAGCATCAGAAATGTAGGTTCTCAACTTCTTACTTCGGTCATATTCTTTTACAAAAATACTACGTTCAAATCCCAGCAGAGGATAAATGGTATCTCTGTCCCATCCGGTTGCATTATACGGATGTGTCGCAACGGTGTAATACCCCAGTTTCTGTAAATACATAGGCAGGGCAGGTAACTCATTTATCAAATACTGCTGATAAGGTATGCTTCCCTGCGGCAAAAATGCCATACTGTTTCCTGTCAAAAATTCAAATTCCGAATTTGCTGTATTCCCTCCGCATACCGATACCTGAAGATTACCTGTAATTGTATTTTCTGCCCCCTGCTGCAGACTGTGAATAAATGGCATATAGTCCTCACTTGCCATAAAATCAGCTACAGATGCCATATCTGAAAAAGCTTCATTCATTATAACAATGATATTCGGCAATTCATCTTCTTCACCTAATCCGCTTACAGTTCCGCTCTGTCCCGCACCATCTTCATAATTCATTAACACGGCTTCTATTTCTGCTTTGTCATATCCCATCGGTTGTTCAATCGACATATATGCCAGATTCATTACAAAAGTAACCAGCATACCGTTTACATCTGTCATATACACCGGTGTAAACAAAAATGGATACAAATAGTTTTTATTTTGAAAATCCTCATCCTGAAGCTTCCCTGCAAAATTCACCAACACAGCGACTACCAAGCCTGCCGGCACCAGACGCATTGCAAGTCTTTTTCCATTTTCTCTCCAGTCAAAATTCTCTTTTCTTAACAAGAGCACCGGCATACGCAATTTCACAAATCGTAACATTACTATCAAAAAAATAATAATACCGGTAACCAGTACCATTCTTCTGTCCGGTGTCAAATCATAATTTTCTACCACACTTGCCGCAGTACGAATCGAAAACAAATCCCACGGCACGATTGGGTTTGTACGGAATTCCACCACATAAGCATTCGCCACACCATATACTAACGTCACAAGCAATTCTATGCGCAATGCGCCCTTCACCCTGCCTGTCACAAAAAATAAAAACCATGCTGCCAGTTCAAACAGAAAAATATTAAACCACATTGCCTTTGTTCTTACTTCTTCAAACGGATTATGACTATAAAATTCCAAAGCAAAAAAAGCCAGTGCCGGAATGACCAGCATTGCAATAATTCCTATTATTTTCTCTATATAAACATTTTTCGTGTTATTTCTCTCCATAATTCCTCCGAGTGTTTTTCCTTAGAACACAATATCCTATTGCATAAAAAAGGATGTGCCAAAACTTCTGATATTTTAGCACATCCTTCTTCTCTTTTAAACGTTTTTTCGTGAAATTACGAAAATCTTAAGTTTTACAAATTAACAAATAGCAATTGCAATTTCTGCGACTGCACCATTTCTGATATCCTGTGCAATGTGACCTGTGGCGCATCCACTATTTATGTTTACCACACTGCCGTTTTTATATACAAATTTCATAGTATTAATCTGATATTTTCCCGGAATATAATCTTTCCTATCCGCAAAGTGGTATGTCACTTTTGTCTTACTAAATAACGTTGCTGATACTTCTTGGCTTAACGGAATTAAATATGCAGGAATGGCAGGTTTTGGTGCAAATACCGGTTCACCGTTTTGTGCTTTAAATATATGGGCACCAAACATCATAAGTTTCCACATACTGATAAACTCAATAGTAGAGCCGCTAAGGCGAGCCACAAAACCCTTTCCGTGGTAAGCCGCATTCGGATTCTTACTGCTTGCAATAAAAGAAGAATTTTCGTAAATACTTCTTCCGTATGTCTTAGCATCTAAAAACGGCACTGCTGCTTTATGAAAATCTTCAAAAAATTCTTCATACATTTCGCTTCTGATTAATTCCAGTAAATACTTATATTCCATGTGTAACCAGATAGATTCATTTTCCAACCATCCCGGTGTAAATGCCCGTGCTCTTCCTAATTCATAAGACGCATTCTGTAAAGATGCATTTACTTTGTACATACTCAATTTTTTATCATACAAATCGCTGTTCTTTACCTTCTGATAAAGTTCACGCTTTTTGCCTTTATCATTTCCTAATTTCATGAAACGAACCGGTCCTTCCAGAAAATACGGAACCATCTGCACTTCAAAACGAAGCGGCACAAAGCCATCCTCTACTTCTTCAAACTCAGGCACTTCATAGGTAAAATAGGTTGGACAAATTCCTTCTCCCAATACACAGGCTTTTGCAATACCGCATCTGACTGTCTCAAGAAAATGTTCCAAAACAGTAACTACATCTGTGCTGTCAACAGACTTCTTCTTTCCGCTAATACCTGCAAATACTTTTTCTCTATAAACTTCTTTTGCATCATTTACCTGATTCCAAAAAGCTAATAATTCACCTTTGGCTTTTATTTCTTCCGGAGTTGTTACGTCTTTACATGCTGTAATATTCTGCATTTCGCGTTCCGTAATTTGCGTAAGTTGTTCGAAAAATTCTGCAAATTCATCCAGCAGCAATAATTTACCCGGATAGTGTTTCATTGCACCGATTGTATACTCTAACATCCGACAAAGCTCATATGTCTCCGCCATAGAAGAACCGAATAACCCCGGCATACCATTTAATGCATCATACCATCCCGGTTTTCCGCCTTCCATTTCCACACCCATGCCATAAGCATCCAGTGCTGCATATTTTGTAGAACAGAGTAATACTAATTTTTCTAACAACGTCATCTTCAAAATATCGCCTGTTCCGTAATTTATACGGACTAACTTTTCAGAAGTATTACGCCTGTTTGTTTCGTCTAATGCATGATACTGCCTCAACCCGTTTTCAGTTTTAGCATAACGTTTTCTTCTTGGATTAATATTCACTTGTGATAAGAATGTATCATATGCTTCCTCATAAAGCATTTCCTTTTCTCTTTCCGGGAAAACTTCCAGATAATCCATGATTAAATCCAGATTATAAGTCCAGTGGTCACTCCAATACCCTTCACCAAAGTTCCCATTTACAAGTCGTTCTGCCACTGCAATAATTTCTTCAAAAAGCCTTTCTGCTTCCGCTTTGTCAACGCATTCCTCCAACATGCGGTACAATGCCCCCGGTGTAAATGGCATTATAACAAACTCCTTTATCGTCGTTCTTACATCCTTACATGCCATATCACCTAACACGTCTTCTGCTTTTTCTGCTGTAAGCTGATAAGTTATTTTTTCAATACCAAGCGGATTATAACCATCCAACTGTATAAAACTGTAAAATTCTTTAATATTCTCTTTCTCGACAAAAGGGGCAAAGAAGGTGTCACAACGACGGTTCTGATTCACGTCACGGAAATTACCGTTGCCTTGCGAATAAAATTCCGGCAACATTGAAAAATAGTTATAATCACGCTCAATATCACCATGTTTTCTGGAATACACATAAAAAATCTTATCACCGGCCAGCTTCATCGGAAATCCACCCCGGAGTATATTATCCATATATGTATATTTACAATATGCATCAAAATCTTCATTTGCAGTCTCCGTAGCAATCCCATTGCACAATGTCTCTACGCAAGTATCAGCCTCGCATTTTTTCGCCGCAAAATACACCGCATCATGCTTATTTGATGTATATGCATCTAAAATTTCCTTTTTTTCTACCTGACCGATTAACTCATAAAAACAAAGTGTTTCCCCAGCTTTTATCCCTTCTTTTATACCGAAAAATGCTGACGGAAGTTGATTCATAGTAATCTGCTCTGTCGCATAGAGTTCTTCCAGACTATGATTCTCAAAACCTACTGCCCGGCGCATAGAACAATCATAATCAAATACAAGCGTCGGATCTACGATTGGTGCAATCAGACTGCCGTCTGCCTTTACCGCAAATGCAAAATTGCCCCCCAGAATTGCTGTAACCGCCGCAGTATCATCCATACTGGCACGGACACGATAAAATGGAATATTACTCTCCACATCTTCTACCTGCATCCAGGCTTTCGCTGTCTGAAGCATATTTTTCATACTATGCAATCCTACACCATAAGGAATAAGTGCCGGCATGCCGTCTAATACTTCCAGTTCAACATCCGTTGTATTGTTATTTGTAATCGCTACCTGACGTACAAGACCTCCTAATTTTTCCCCCGGCAGAGTGAAATAATTCACCATCGTACTTAATCCTGTATCAGCATTATGTTCTTCGATTTTTAATCCATTCATGGAAATCTCCATGCTGTGCGGAATACTCTCATCAGAAAAGGCCTCCGTCACTATACCTTTCGTTTTTAAGAATGTACGAAAACCTGTCGTTTTTACATTCTGATAAGCGGAATGTGCCGGATAAAATTCCATAATTGCATGGTCTTTATTGTCCACGCCAAAGCTCACCACACCCTGTCCACGATTCACATAGTAGCACCAAATAGGGGTTCCGTGTATTCCTGATATACCCGGTAAAAAACTGGCAAAAGTAGATGCTTTGCCATAATCCTGCAAAATAAAATGTTTTGTTTGCTTTATCATAATCTCTTTATCCTCTCTTTCTATATCAGGAACACTTCTACGTTATGAATTGTCTCTTTTGCAAGTTTCTCTATCTGTTCTTTGGTAATCATATATGATTTTCCATACTCTTGCGGCAGTTCTTTCGCCAGACCATCAATCACAATCTTACCAATGCAGTAGTCTCCATATTCTTTACATGACTCATTGATATAACTTATCTGCCATTTTCTGTCCGCAAACAATAAATTTATACCTGCCCTCTTTTTCGCATCAAACTGTTCTGCCATAAGCTTTGGTTCTATAACCATATCTCCGATAATACCTTTAATACCAAACATTTCCGTAATTGCTGTCAACATATACCAACTGGCTGCCCCCGTCAGATAGTGATACATACCACGGCCTCTGCTGTTAAAATATTCCGGAATTCCCGGATAAATCCGGCTCATCTCAAAATTCATTGCCTGTTTCTTCAACGCTTTTAAGGATTTAAACCCTTCCTTCACAAATCCTCGCTTATAAAGAGCATTTGCATACATCACTGCCATATGTGAGAAAACAGCACCATTCTCTTTATCTCCGTAAGAGAAGCCAAACATTCTTCCAAGGTCTGTTTTCAATTCTTTAAAATCGGTATTTAAACGATATCCTCCGACTTCTTCACGGTACAGATACCTATCTGCACTCTGTGTAATGGCAGTAATCTGCGTTTCATCAGCTGTTCCTGCCATGATTGAAAAGACCTGACCGGTCAGCATCATGCGGACTCCGCCATTTACGATACCTTCCACCCGCCGTCCATGATTGTCATAGTAGCCATTGAACCAACCATTACCTTTTCCATCCGTTACCCATTCCTTTTCACGGATATGACACCTCATAAAATCTGCTTTTTTCCTTAGGTTTGCAGCTAATTTTTCAATACAGATTTCTACTTTATCACCGCTTACTTCATGCTCGCATGCAGTAAGATAAGCATCTAATAATGCTAATTTCTTATCTACTGACCGATACAATCTCTCATCATCTTCCAACAGAAGAATCATTTCTGCAGCTAATGTAACAGTCTGTTTACCGGTTTTTGCTTTATAGGCCAGCAGTAAATCTGCCATATCGCTAAGATTTCCGGCATAGGCATTCGTAAACGCTACACTTTCACCTCTGTCCGGTGCCATATCCAATGCATCGTTCCAGTCTGCACCTCGCAAACGGATTGTATTGTGTTCACCAACTTCGTAAAAAGCGGTCAAATGTTGTACCAGCATATGTTCTAAAACAGACCCTTCGTACTTCACACCATTTTTACTCTTTTGCCAACAGCCATACGCATCATTCCACTTATCGTCAATCTGTGTACCTCTGTGTACTTGTTTATCTTTAAAATACAATACATTTTTTTCTAATAGTTCAATGTCTCCGGTCTGATTGATATAAAGTTTCGTAGTCACAAACGGCCATACACCATGATCCATCCACACACGGGTGATGTTATTACGGTCTGCCACAAACTCTCCCTGTTTGTTTCCAATGATTGTTGCATTACTTCCATCAATACGTACTCCTGCAAAATTATCCAATAACATCCGGCGTACACCTTCCGGATTCATCAACAATAACGCCAGACAATCCTGCCATAAATCCCGCCATCCTCTTCCGCCTTTTCCGTAATCATGATGCGGCAGAAAAGAACAACCGTAAATTCTTCTTAAAATCGGCTGAAAACTTACCCAACGCATAAAATAATTAAATTCTTCATCGCCGGTTTGATAAACAACGTTTACTTTCTTTTGCCAATACTCTTTTACTGCTGTAAGCTCTTCTTTTGTCTGTTGGACTGTGCTAAAACGGCTGCGCAACTCCCTTATTTCTTCCGGATTTTGGGTGATACCTGCAAGAATTGTATAAAAAACACTTTGTCCTGCTTCGATTGTTTTAGATGCAAAATGCAAACCGCCAAGACTTTCCATACCATCTATCGTATACCCTGCTTTTACCCCCAGCTTATTTTTTAAAATTGCCTGTGGCCATTCGTAACTACCACCTTCACCAATAAAATCTTCCACTGTCGTGTAAAAACTTTCCGGTGCACATCCGTTTTCATCACACCCTGTCACATAATACGTCATGTAATTCAAACGATGTCCTCTTTCATCAAAAGACAACGTTGGTTTCACTTCTACGCCATACTCATCGGTTTTCGTTCTGTGCAAAAGCGAAGTTACATGTCTGTGGTCTCTTAAATCATCTGCACTTCTTCCATAGATTGGTATCACTGCGGTCGGAGTAAATGTGATTTTTTCTTTTCCGGTATTGGTAATCTTCACAAACATGACTTCCGCATTCGCATCCGCCGGAACAAACGAAGTTATTTCTGCCTGCAAATGAAACTCTTCTGACTTACGGCAAAGCGTATGCCACATAAAACCGGCAGTCAGTTCACTCTCATCCTGTCGCTTTGTATAACGTTTGGTTAATGCATCTGCACTGCTTCCTACTGCGGACCATGCTCCCATACCCTCTATATAACACCAGAAATTTCTCGTGTTACGGTTGTTATGCAAATTTTCAGCACTGACGGGCTCAAGCAAGAATGTATTCTGGTCTAGTTTTGCATCACCACCGAGTTCCGGCGTAATTACACTTTTTAGTCCCATATCACCGGCTATCGGAAAATACAGATAACTGAAATTTTCCGGTTTCTGTAACCCAAACGTTGCTGTATTGTCTAAAAAAGTATAACGTTTCATCCTCATACCTCCGACTCGTAATTTATTCACTAATAACATTCTATGAAATGCGGATAACAAAAAAAGGACACCTTTTTTTGCAAAGGTATCCTTTTTTTATATTAATCTTAAATTATTGTAACTCCTCCCAAAATTAACTTTTCGGTTTTATTATGTATCCCTTGTCTTATTTTGTCAAATCTTTACTCATGCCGGACTTAATTATATTTCCTCTGAGAAGCGTTTAATTATCTCTATTGTCTCATAATAAGCCTCGCTTACTGCTTCAAACAACCTCTCATCCTGTAGCTTTACACCCCCTCTGACAGCCTCGGTCATTTCATAACTCGCTTCGTATAATCTACGCAAACCAAGATTCTGGCTTACCCCTTTTAATGTATGTATCGCACGAAATATTTCTTCTATATCATCTGCTGTTCTCGCATCACACAACATCTGATAAGTAGGGTCTTCCAAAAATTTCACGACATACTTTACAATACGTTTCTCACTTGTCAGTCTTCCCAATACTTCCGCATAATCGCCGCCCATTTTCTCATAACACTCTTGTAACGTCATATTTTCCTCCCCGCCACAGAATGCTTCTCCTTTTCCTCTTCCGTGGCTATGTCTAAATTATTCTTACTAAAATAATCATACCACTACATTTTATGAGAAATGTCACATTTTGTCGATACTGCCGTAAGAACCAGCGTAATCTCACTTTTTTCGGCAGAAACTCTGATTTTTCCGCGATAATCGATGTTTTCTCACTACTGAATCATGTTTTCTAAATATTTTTTGTCACTTCATAAGCTCTTGTAATGGCATCTTTTAAATTGCCCACCTTCTCGCCGTCACCGATGAGATGATAATGCATACCTGCATCTTTCAGCATCTCTTCAAAAGCAGGGTCTACATGATAACCATTTGCAAATACGAGTGTGTCTGCATCTGCAATAACATGCTCTGTGCCATTCTGTTCATAGGTAATTGTATCTTCCGTTACATTTGTAATTTTCGCAAGACACTCAATTTTCACGCCTTTTGCAAGCATTCTCTGGACAAGTACACTTCTTCCGGAACCGGATTCTGTCATCATGATTTCCGGTGCCATTTCTAAAATGGTGATATCGCGGTTACGCACGAAACGGTCATTTACAAGCGGAGCTAAGTACTCTGCCAGCTCACAGCCTACACTGCCACCGCCAATAATGACGATTTTACGTCCCGGGAATGCTCTGCCGGCCAAAATATCATCTGCCGTTACTGCCTGTTTAAATCCGGTAAATGCTTCAATAACATTCGGTTTTGCACCCGGTGCTCCTATCACTTCATAACCTTTAAATTCACCCTCGAGCATTTCTTTTGTCACCGGTGTATTAACACGGATATCCACACCCATTGTTTCCAGCCGGTGTGCCATATATTTTACTACCTTTGTCATTTCCTGTTTGCCGATTGGCACACAAGCCACATGAATTGCACCGCCAAGTTCTTCCTTTGCTTCGCAGAGAACCACATGATGCCCGCGTTTTTTTGCAACAAATGCTGCTTCCATTCCCGCAGGACCGCCGCCGATTACCAGAACATTTTTCTTTTCAGATGCTTCTGCCAGTGTATCTTCATTTTCTAATTCAAAGGACGGATTAATCGTGCAGGAAATACGCTTACCAAACATAATTCCATTTAAACAGCGTCCGCATCCGATACAAGGACGTACTTCGATTTCTCTTCCTTCGTAAACTTTATTGGCAAATTCCGGCTCACAAAGGTTTGCCCTGCCAATCATGCAGGCATCCGCAAGTTCATTTGCGATAATTTCATCTGCCATCCATGCATCTGTAATACGTCCGACGGTTGCAACCGGAATATTGACCTGCTTTTTAATATAAGCCGACAAATCCGTATGAGAACCCTGTTTCGTGCCAGGAGCAGGCATAGAGCTTGCTCTTTTCACAGTATTGCCACCGGATACATGAAGAATATCCACTCCGGCTTTTTCCAATTGTTTCGCCACATAAGTCATATCATTTAAGTTCAGACCGCCATCACTGTATTCATCGCCGGAAATACGCACCTGAATGATAAAATCTTCACCACAGGTTTTGCGTACCTCTTCGATAACTTCTAAAGTAAGGCGCAAACGTCCGTTAATATCTCCGCCGTACTCATCACAACGTTTGTTATAAAGCGGTGTCAAGAATCCGCCCAGCAGACCATGTGCATGTGCCGCATGGATTTCCACACCATCACCGCCAGCCTGTTTTACACGGTAAGCAGCCTCGCCAAACTGACGGATGATAACCTTTAATTCTTCTTTTGTCACCGCTCTTGGAGCTGCCTTTGCATAATATGGTCCGACATTTGACGGTGCAATCAGCTGTGGTGTTCCCGGCACCGGAAATGCCATATATGCCGGATGGAATAACTGTGGCAACAATTTACAGCCATATTTATGTACTTCCGCAAAAAGTTTTGTCCATCCTTCAATGAAACTGTCGTCATGAATCGACATATCACCCGGCAGGTAAATGTATGTCGGCTCTACGGTTACTACTTCCGATACAATTAAGCCGACTCCGCCTTTGGCACGTGCCCCGTAATGCTGAATCAATTCTTCTGTTACATATCCTTTATCTGCCAGATTTGTAGAAATCGGCGGCATGAATATTCTGTTTTTAATCTCTGTTTTACCAACCTTAAGTGGTTCAAATAAATGTGTATATTTTGTCATCTTTTTATCTCCTTATTTAGTAAAAGGCAGGGCTGTCCGTCAGCCCCGCCTCCTGTTCTTTTTATATCTCATTCGCTGCGTTGTAACCACCGCGGATTGCTGCTGCAATATCTGCTGTTCTCTCGCCGGAACAGTCGCCTGCATAATAAACCGGAGCAGTGACACCTTCTGTATCAAATGTATTCTTTTTAGAGCCTACTGCCATAACGATTGTATCACATTCGATTGCTACTGTATTTCCTTCTGCGTCTGTAGCATTGATTGTCTTACCATCATTTGTAATGTTGCTTACTTTTGTATTCACATACTGTTTTACATCATGTTTTGTGAAATCAGCCATCATAACCGGTAATACCGTAGAAGATTCCTGTGCTGCAATCTTATCTGTCATTTCGATAATAGAAACTGCATGTCCCTTATGTGCCAAAAATTCTGCTGTTTCTGCACCTACAAGACCACCACCGATAACTGCACAGTGTCCGTTTACTTTTGCATTTCCGGAAAGAACATCCCATGAAGATACAACTGTAGGAGCATCTGCACCTTCTACCGGAAGTGTAATGTCATGCGCACCAACTGCCACAATAACTGCATCTGCTGCATTCATGATTTCTTTTGTTGCTTCTGTATTCAAATGAATGGTTACATCCATTCCCGGTAAAATCTTTTCATAATATTCTGTCGCACGGAGAATCTCATCCTTACGTGGTGGTACGGCTGCAATGTTAATCTGTCCGCCGATTTTGTCTGCTTTTTCATAAACATCTACGTGATGTCCGCGGATTGCTGCTACACGGGCTGCCTCTAAACCTGCCATACCTGCACCAACGATTACTACATTCTTCTTAGCATCTGCAGGTTTGATAGAAATCGTAGCTTCATCACCATTTTCTGCGTTAAGTACACAGGAAATATAACGACGGGAAGAAATCGCATCTACACAACCCTTGTTACAGTTCAGACATTCACGGATTGGCTCATCTTTTTCTACTTTGCGGGCGATGTCTGCATCGCAAAGTAAAGAACGTCCATAAGCGATAATATCTGCCTGCCCTTTTGCAAGAATCTCTTCACCGTTTGCTACGGTAAGTACACGTCCTACTGTTGCAACCGGAATAGAAACAACTTCTTTCACTTTCACAGCGGTAGGGAGTGTCCAGTTTTCAGGTTGTGTACCCATTGGAGGAATGGTATCACCCATATTTCCTGTATGGTTTGCCTGCGCAACCTGAATCATATCTACACCTGCTTCTTCCAGCTTCTTGGCAAATGCTACACCTTCTGCTTCCAGCAAACCGCCTTTACCACGTGTAGAACCATCCGGATTAATCGTGATAATCGGTAATTTGTATTCAATCATAAGTGATGGTGCTGCTTCTTTGATTGCTGCTACTACTTCTAATGCATAACGGATACGGTTTTCAAATGCACCACCGTATTCATCTGTTCTGTGATTTAAAAGGGTAGAACATAAAGAACCGAGTAAACGGTCGCCGTGTACTTCGATTGCATCAATACCTGCTTCCATCGCACGTCTTGCAGCCTGAGCAATTGCATTTTTGATTCCGTCTAACTGTTCTTTGGTTGCTTCTGTTACGAAGTGCTGCATATCATGGTGAAGCTTTGCATAAGCATCTTTACGAAGCTTTTCCACTTCCTGCATCTTCGCACCGAATGCTGCCATATCTCCTGCTGCTTTTAAGCCTTCTGCTTCTTTCATCGCTGCCATAGATGCGCCAATCATACGTCCAACACCCGGTACATCATATTCCGGATGGAAAATCTGTAATGCTACTTTACAATCATATGTATGAAGTGTATCTGCCAATTTCTTATAAACCGGAATCTGACTGTCATCAAAAAGCATTGGTGTCGGAGATGCTGTACGAACCGGTGCTACGTCACCGATAACAACATAAGCTACTCCGCCTTTTGCAAGTCTTTCATAAAATGCCAGACTTCTTGCGCCGATAGAACCGTCACGTTCCTCATAACCTGTTGTCAATGGTGGGAACATAATACGATTTTTCAATGTCAGATTGCCAACCTTGATTGGCTGTAATAATAAAGAATCTTTACTCATTTTCTCCTCCTTGGTTAAAAACCCCTGATAAAGTTATTATTAAAATATGTTAATATTTTAACACGTCTTATAAATACATGTCTATGATATATCAATTTGTGATAGTTTTGCAGCAAAAATTAATAGTTTTGTATTCCACATTATTGTATTCCGAGCTTCATATCAATTTTATTCTTTACCACAGAAAATTCCCCCATCTGTACACATGCCTCTTCCATCTCATTTAATAACCTTTCAGCACGGTCTTTCTCTCCACTTTGGAGATACAATTTATAATCTGATGCAGCTTCAAAGTATTTCGCAACACCATAATATTCCTGCAGATTTTTGTCATGTTCTTTTCCTTCTGCCAGGTTTGCATAATACATACTTATCATACGGCTATAATCTTCACTCTCTAAGCACCAGTAAAAACTATCTTCATCATATGAATAGTGGCTGTAAGAAGTTTCTGCCACCGCAGAGCCTATTATAACTACCAGAAGAATGGACAGACCTGCAATTATAATATTCAAAATTCCGTTTTGTAATTTATTTACCATTCAACATACCCTCCTCTAACAGTATGGCACGTTTTGCACTCGTATAACTTGCAAATTGAGCTGCATCCTCCGGTGAAATGCCACCATAGGTTATAAGCAGTAATTCTATTTTTGCTTTCAAATCTTCAATCGCATCCAGGTTCTCCGCCCGGTCTACATTCTCATAATAAGAAAATCTTTCCGTATCAAGATTTTCATAAAAATATCCCAGTTCATCTGTTGCATATTTGCACAGGTCTTCACAGTAAGAGGCATCCTCTTCCATATAAGCTTGTAACAGATATTCATGTAAATATGTATACTGTGCCACCAATTTCTCAATCTGGCAATACTGCTCATAGGAAGAATCATATAATGGTACCTGCTTTTCCTGTATGAAATAATAGAACGCATAATAATCTTCTTCTTCCAGATACGTATCGAGAATTTCCATGTATTCCTGCACATGCCGCTCACAATCTGCTTTTCCAAGCATACTTTCAAAAGAATAATAATTCGAGCCAATGTATGCCGCAGCCACATTCAACAACACAAGGACCGAAATGATTGCTATACGCACCGTAACCGCGGTGTACTTCCTTGTTGTCCGGTATACATCTTCCTTTGTTTTGGCAAATTCCTTCTGATAATGTTTCATATCATTCGCATGTCTTCGAGCCTGTTCATTGAGTTTTCCACAATGAGAACAAAATTCTTCGTTCAAATCCAGCGACGAACCACAATATGGACACTTCATCACTCTTTTCCCTCCATTTTCTCTTTCCATTTTTCTATATAGGCATCACATTCATCAAATGTTACACCAAAAGCATTCGGACCTGATATCATATTATAAAATTTCTGATAAGTTTCCTCGTCATAATCCCAGTTATTTCTCAGACTTTGCTCCACCGCCAGAAAATCTTTTTCAAAATAAGCCTTTTCATCTTCTGTTAAATCTACAGAATACCGATAACTGAGCACTTTCCATTGGCTCCATAAGTAAAGGCTGTACTCCCAAACTTCTATCGCCTGCTTTTCCGATTCAGCCAATGTCTCCATAAAAGCTAAATCCTCATAATAGTTCTGTACATAACCATATGCACGGGCAAATTCTGCGTGTTCCCACATATAGACTGTCCTGTCCTCTTGCTCTGCCTGCTGATAGAATTCTACTAATTCCTCGTATTTTCCTGACGCATACATCTCGTCCATAATCGGGAAATTCGTTTGTTCCCAAAGGAAATCCTCTTTTTTATCCCGCTCATAAAATTTCTCATACAAAAACATTACAATCCCTAAGACTGCTGCCAGCAAACAGAATCCTATCACAACTTTTTTTACAAAACTACCTTGCTTTTTTAATTCTGCTTTCGCCTCCCGGACCGGAACCGTTTCTAAATCCTCTACGCCTTCACGAATCTCCTCAAGTTTACCTAAATATTCCTTCTCTGCACCCGCATAATTCATCGTACCACAGTACGGACATTTTGCTTCATCGTTGCCAAACTGTGCGCCGCAGGAATCACATACGATTAATTTTGTCATTACACCGTCTCCTCCCACTGATGGCTCCAACCACCTTTTTCCATAACATTTTTCGAAATACTGTCAGGACAAAAGAAATTGCGATAATGCATAGTTGCTCACATCAATTCCTTTTTCTGTCAGCCGGATAATACCTTCCTTCTGCACAAGCAATTCTTCCTGCTGTAACTGCTTCAATTCGGTTCCATAGACACCTTCAATCGCTACACCAAAGTTTTTCTCGAACTCTTCCCTATGAAATCCGTCAATCAAGCGTAATCCCAAAAACATAAATTCCTCCATCTGTGCATTGCGGCTTAATCTTTCGCCTTTTGCTGCGTTCTCCGGATGGCGCATGTATTCGTAAATATCATCTGTATTGGCATAACGCACATTATCAAGCAGTGATGCCGCACCCAGACCTACACCCAGATAATCTGCACGTTTCCAGTAACCGATATTGTGTCTGCATGCTCTGCCCTGTTTTGCAAAATTTGATATCTCATACCAGTGATATCCCTCTGCCTGCAACAACTCCCGTGTCATTTTCGTTGTCCGGTATTCCTCTTCCTCGGAAGGAAGTAACATCGTCTGTTTTCCTGCTTCCCTTAATTCCACATCCTTCTGATATGTTGCAAAAAAAGGCGTGCCCTCCTCTATAATAAGAGAATACGCTGAAATATGTTCCGGTTTTAAACGGATTACTTTCTTCAAACTACTTAGGAATCCTTCCGGTGTCTGTCCCGGCAAGGCACTCATTAAATCCACATTTATGTTTGAAAAACCATAATGTCTCGCCTTATCATATGTGCGTAAAAACTGTTCATACGTGTGAATTCTGCCCAATGTCTTTAATTCCTCATTATCAGCAGATTGCAGTCCGATACTAATACGATTAATACCGCTGCTCTTATATACTGCAAATTTTTCATCCGAAACCGTTCCGGGATTACATTCAATCGTAATCTCAGCATCTGCCGCCACTTCAAAATTACGATACACGCATTCCATCAGCTCTGCCATTTCCTGAGCATCCAGCCAGGAAGGGGTTCCTCCGCCGATAAAAATCGTAGAAAGGTATCTGTCACTATATTTCTGTCCGTAAAAATCCAACTCTTTCTCTAAAGCCTTCACATAAGCTCGTTGCGTCTGCTCATCCGCTGCAAAGGACAAAAAATCACAGTATGCACATTTTTTTACACAGAATGGAATGTGAATATATAACTGCATTGATTTTTTCATACTAATCCCCATTTCTAACCGCCCGCTGAAATACTTCACGCAGCACAGTTTCACGCTCCTGCACAGAACCCTGAATCATCTCTTTTTTACCGCCACATTTTGCACCTGTCTGTTCTCTTAATACAGCTGCCACCTTTGTACAATCCCTGCCTGCGCTTCCGATAATAAACTGATAACCACTCTCATCACTTCCCGTAAAAATACCGCATATACCATTCCGTTTTGCGGTCAATTCATTCACTGCATTTCGCATAACCATATTTTCAATATCCTGTTCAAACAATATGACATGTTCCTGTTCTTCCGGAATATCCTTTATTTTTGCCCCCAGCACTCTCTGTTTTGCTACTGCAAGACGGTATTTGTAATCCTGATTGGATGCTTTTAACTTTTCCACACGTTCAGGCAGCAATTCCTGACTGACTGTCAAGGAATCCATTAACTCCGTTATAATCACTGCTTTTTCACGAAAGGCTTGCAACGCATGAAAACCACAAAGCATACTAAGTCTCACACCGCCTCTGTGCTTCTGCACACTCATAACTTTAAGCATTCCGATTTCTCCGGTCTTTCGCACATGTGGTGCACAACATGCGCACACATCCACTCCTTCAATTGATACGATACGGACCTGCCCTTCAATTTCAATTTTACTGCGATACTCCATGTGTGCCAATTCTTCTCTATTCGGATAAGAAACGGTTATCGGTAAATTGTTCACAATTGCTTCATTTACCAGATATTCTATCTTTTCTACATCTTCGTCCGTCAACACACCATCAAAATCCATCGTCACGATATTATCACTCAAGTGAAAGCCGACATTATTATATCCGTACAAACGTTTCACTATCCCGGAAAAAATATGCTCGCCGGAATGTTGTTGCATGTTAGAAAAACGATGCTTCCAATCAAGTGCACCATGTACACTCGCGCCCACTTCTAACGCCTTATCAACAGTATGTATAATAATATCATTTTCAATTTGTACATCCAATACATTCGCACCGCCAAGTACGCCCTTATCCGGACTTTGTCCTCCCTCCTCCGGGAAAAACAATGTTTGATCCAGTACTACCTGATTTTCTTCACAACTTATAACAACCGCATCAAATTCTGTTGCGTAAGCATCTTCATAATATAATTTCTTTGTCACACTAATCTCCATTTCTGAGCAATTTGCCGGATACACAAATTGCCGCAAACGCTTCACTCGCATCTCCTGCAAGCCATCATTTACGGCAATCCATCATTTTTACACTAGTTCCATTCCTCGATACTAATCTTTTTAATCCTCATCTAATTTAAGAACACTCATAAATGCTTCCTGCGGAATCTCTACATTACCCACCTGACGCATACGTTTCTTACCTTCCTTCTGTTTTTCAAGAAGTTTTCTCTTACGTGAGATATCTCCGCCGTAACACTTTGCCAAAACATCTTTTCGCATCGCTTTTACGGTTTCACGGGCAATAATCTTTCCACCTACCGCTGCCTGAATCGGAATCTCAAATAAATGTCTTGGAATCTCTTCTTTCAAACGCTCGCACATTCTTCTGCCACGCTCATATGCATTATCACTGAATACAATAAACGACAACGCATCCATCTGCTCTCTATTAATCAGAATATCTAATTTTACAAGTTCTGAACGCTGATATCCCTTCAATTCATAGTCAAAAGACGCATAACCTCTGGAACGTGACTTCAATGCATCAAAAAAATCATAAATGATTTCATTCAATGGCAAATCATATTTCAATAATGCACGGTTCGCATCCAAATATTCCATGCTAAGATATACGCCACGACGTTCCTGACACAAGGTCATAATAGAACCCACGTAATCCTTTGTCACCATAATTTCAGCTGACACGATTGGCTCTTCCATGTACTCGATTTCTGTCGGATCCGGTAAGTTTGACGGATTCGTCAACTCAATCATTTCTCCATCCATCTTATGCACACGGTAAATTACGCTCGGTGCGGTAGTTACTAAATCTAAATCAAATTCGCGTTCCAAACGCTCCTGAATAATTTCCAAATGTAATAATCCCAGAAAACCACAACGGAAACCAAATCCTAATGCCAATGAAGTCTCCGGTTCAAAATGCAGGGAAGCATCATTTATCTGCAATTTTTCCAATGCATCACGTAAATCCGTATACTTCGCACTGTCTGCCGGATAAATACCGCAGTAAACCATTGGATTTACTTTCTTGTAACCCGGAAGTGCTTCTGCACATGGTTTGTTGGCATTCGTTACCGTATCACCAACCTGTGTGTCCCGTACATTTTTGATACTTGCACAGATGTAACCTACCATACCTGCCGAAAGTTCATCGCAAGAAATAAACTGCCCGGCACCAAAATAACCTACTTCTGTAACATCCGAAGTAGCTCCGGTCGCCATCATCTTAATCTTATCACCAACTTTTACCGTGCCTTCCTTAATACGGCAAAATACGATAACCCCTTTATATGAATCATATAGTGCATCAAAAATCAACGCTTTTAACGGCGCTGCCGCATCGCCTGATGGTGCCGGAATTTTATTTACAATCTGTTCTAACACATCTTCAATATTCAGACCGGTTTTTGCAGAAATACGTGGTGCATCCATGGCCTCAATACCGATTACATCTTCGATTTCCTGTGCCACCTCATCCGGCATTGCGCTCGGAAGATCAATTTTATTAATAACCGGCATGACATCTAAATCATGGTCTAATGCCAGATATACATTCGCTAATGTCTGCGCTTCTACTCCCTGTGCTGCAT